>NZ_JBRREC010000013.1:0-68327 GCF_056760015.1 Stenotrophomonas sp. STEN029
CCCCCCCCCCCCCCCCCCCCCCCCCCCCCCCCCCCCCCCCCCCCCCCCCCCCCCCCCCCCCCCCCCCCCCCCCCCCCCCCCCCCCCCCCCCCCCCCCCCCCACTACAGGTGGGTTCCTGAGTAAAGCCTCTGTCGAGCATGGCTCGGCACTGCCGGTGATGCCACTTGCACGCCTCGGCGTGTAGGATCGGCCCATGGCAGGCGCACTTTCCCGCATTGATCGCATCCCCAGACTCAGCCGTCTCGGCTGGCTGATGGGCTTGTATGCGGAAAACCACGATCACCTGATGCGGCTGTTCGCGCCGGATCGGTTGCACGTGGGCAGCCACCTCTCCAGCATCGGCGATGGTCTGGACCTGCGTCTGGATGTGATCGAATGCCACCGCTACACGGTGGAGCTGCGCCTGACCTACGACCTGTGCGATCCGGTCACCGGCGAGCCGGATCCATCGGCGTTCGTGCGGCTGTACCGCGACGCGCGTCAGGCAGAAACCACGCATTGCTACGTGGGCCGACGCTGGCAGGACGTGATGGGCATGTATCCGCCGCCGGAAGCGCTGATCAGCCACCGCATGCGCATGAACACCTTCCTTGGGAAATGGCTGGAATACCTGGCCGAGCGCGGGCACAGCGTGGCCACCTTGCGCCGTGTCGATGAAACCGTCGTGCCAATCCGGCGCATGGATGTAATGCCCGGCTGAGGCGCGAGCGGTTCATCGGTCATACTGCACGCCCCCTTGGTTCCGGTTGTCGCTATGCCGTACACCCCGATTATGGCCACGCTTGGTTATGTGCTGTCTGCCGATGGCAGCAAGGCCTTGATGATTCACCGCAACACCCGGCCCGGTGATATGCACCTGGGCAAGTACAACGGACTGGGCGGCAAGATGGAGGCTGATGAGGACATCCTTGCCTGCATGCACCGCGAGATCCGCGAGGAAGCGGGCATTGAATGCGGCACGACGCGCCTGCGCGGCAGCATCAGCTGGCCGGGCTTCGGCAAGAATGGCGAGGACTGGTTCGCCTTCATCTTCGTCATCGACGACTACACCGGCACGCCAATGGAGGTTAACCGGGAGGGCACGCTGGAGTGGGTTGCGGTCGACGAGCTGGAATCGCTGCCGTTGTGGGAGGGCGACCGCCACTTCCTGCCACTGGTGTTCGACGCGGACCCGCGCCCGTTCCATGGCGTGATGCCGTACCGCGACGGACGCATGCAGTCCTGGAGTTACACGCGCCTGTAATGGCTTGCTGCAGTGGTGTCATGCAGCCCGCTCCGGCGAGCAGCACTGGCTTCGAGGCCGATGGAGTGATCCGGACACGAACGTGTCCGGGTCCAGCGCTGGCGTGTCGCACACCGGGCAAGCTGGCCAGGCGCGGGTACTGTCCACTGTTCAGGTGCTCGCGGTACCCTGTTCCGGTCCATGCACCGTGAGTTCCCATGAAACGCCATTTCTCGATGCTCCGTGAGTTCCAGCTCGCGGATTGGTTCACCCTCGGCAACGCGTTCTGCGGCACCGGCGCGGTGTTCGCGGCGATGCGCTTCCTGCAGGACGGCGAGCGCGGCTTCCTGATGTTCGGCATGGCCTTGATCCCGCTGGCGTTCATCTTCGATGCGCTGGATGGCCGGGTTGCGCGCTGGCGCCAGTCCTCGTCCACGCTGGGGCGCGAGCTGGATTCGCTGGCCGACATCATTTCCTTTGGCGTGGCGCCGGCTGCATTGGCCTATGCCTGCGGCATGCAGGGCGGTTGGGACTGGCTGATCCTGAGCTACTTCGTCTGCTGCGGCGTCAGCCGGCTGGCGCGTTACAACGTTACCGCCGAGGAGATCGCCGGTGAGTCCGACAAGGTGCCATACTTCGAAGGCACGCCGATTCCGACCAGTCTGGCGCTGGTCATCGTGTTGGCCTTGGCGGCCCACTTCAATGCGATCGGCCCGGCGCTGTGGGGCGGCAGCTGGCAGCTGGGCCCGTGGCAGCTGCATCCGCTGGTGCTGCTGTTTGCACTGTCCGGCTCGCTGATGATCAGCAAGACGCTGCGGATTCCCAAGCCCTGACGCCGGTAGGGCAATCGCATTGCTATCATCACCGGGCATCCCGGGAGTAAGGCAATGGCGGCGGCAGGCAACAACGACAACGCGGATTTCGAGGCCAGCATGCGCGCTGCCTGGGAGGCATGGTCACAGGCCATGCAGGGCCAGGGCGCAGCCGCAGGCGGCGATTTCCCATGGGCTGAGAGCATTGCCCAATGGACCCGCCTGGTCAGTACCGATACGCCCCCGGAAGTACAGGCGCTGGGCGCCCGTTTCCAGCATCAGGCCGGCGATTGGCTGGGCATGATGCAGCAGGTGGCTGCACGCTTTGCCGGTCGTGATACCTCGGCCGCCGAAGTGGCCGGGGCGTGGCGCGAGGCCGTGCAGGTGGGGCAGGGCGATGATCTGCTGCAGTGGATGCTGGGTGCTGCACGCGGTGGCAATGCCCTGAACGATCAACCCTGGTTGCGTGAGTTTGCCAAGGCCGCACAAAGTGGCTTTGGTGGCGGCGATTGGTTGAATGCACCGGCATTCGGTCCAGCCCGTGAGCATCAGGCGCGATGGCAGGCCTTGCTCAAGGTCCAGCAGGAATACCAAACGCGCGCCGAAGCCTATGTGGATACGATCCGCAGCGTCCTCGATGATGCCTTTAAACGTTTCGAGGCCAAGCTGGCCGAGCATGAAGTGCCCGGTAGCCAGCTGACCAGTGCGCGGGCGATGTTCGATCTGTGGATTGATGCCGCCGAAGAAGCGTATGCCAAGGTGGCGCTTTCCGAAGATTTCCAGCGCATCTATGGTGAGCTGGCCAATGCCCAGATGCGTCTGCGCGCAGCGTCGCAGAGTGAACTGGAACGTGCCTGCGACGCGATGGGCGTGCCTACCCGCACGGAGATGGATGCGGCGCATCGGCGCATCGCCGAGTTGGAACGGCAGGTGCGGCGCTTGATGGCGGCAGCCCAGCAGACCAGCACACCAGCGCAGTCCGAGTCGGCGGATCAATCGGCAAAGCCATCGGTAGGAAAAACAGCTGCCAGGCCAGCGAAGCCGGCGCCGCAACGTGCGGCGAAGAAAGCGGCGAAGAAAGCCACCAGGAAGGCTGTGAAAGAAATCGTGCAGAAGGCTGCGCCGAAGAAAGTCACGGCGAACAAGCCGGCCGCCAGGAAGCCGGCAGCCAAGAAGGCAGTGGTCGCCAGCAAACAGAAGTCCGCACCGGCCCGTCGCAGGAGTTCCAAATGAAGGGCCCGCTGGGTTTTGGCAACGATGACCTGTTGCAGGAAACCCTGCAGTGGCAACGCAAGCTGGTCGATGGCCTGAAGCTGCTGCCCGGTGTCGAAGACGTGGATTATGGCGTCACCGAGCGTCAGGAAGTGTGGAGCGACGGCAAGGTCAAGTTGTATCGCTTCGTCAGCGATCAAGCCGATGCCAGCAAGCCGCCGTTGTTGATCGTCTATGCGCTGGTCAACCGGCCCTACATGGTCGACCTGCAGGACGGTCGTTCGCTGGTACAGAAGCTGCTGGCGCTTGGCCAGGATGTCTACGTGCTGGACTGGGGCTACCCGGATCGTTCCGAGCGCTTCCTGACCCTGGAAGACTATCTGCTGCGCTACATCGACGGTGCGGTGGATCACCTGCGTGCACAGCGCGATGGTGCGCCGGTCAACCTGCTCGGCATCTGCCAGGGCGGCGTATTCGCGCTGTGCTACAGCGCGCTGCGCCCGCACAAGGTGCAGAACCTGATCAGCATGGTGACGCCGGTCGACTTCCACACCTCGGACAACATGCTCTCGCATTGGGCGCGGCACGTGGACGTGGACCTGTTCGTCGATACCCTGGGCAATATCCCGGCCGACCTGATGAATGCCAGCTACCTCATGCTCAAGCCGTTCCGCTTGAACGTGCAGAAGTACGTGGGCTTGATGGACATCCTCGACGACAAGCAGGCCCTGGAAGACTTCCTGCGCATGGAGAAGTGGATCTTCGATTCCCCCGATCTGGCAGGCGAAACCTTCCGGCAGTTCGTCAAGCAGTTCTATCAGGCCAATGGCCTGATGAACGGCAGCATCCGCATCGGCGAGGAAACGGTCGATCTGGCCCAGGTACAAATGCCTATCCTCAACATCTACGCCGAGCAGGACCACCTTGTACCGCCGGCTGCATCCAAGGCCATGCGGGGCCAGGTCGGCAGCACGGATTACACCGAGCTCGGTTTCCGTGGTGGCCACATCGGTATCTATGTTTCCGGGCGCGCGCAGCGTGAAGTGCCCGGTGCCATCAACGACTGGTTGAGTAAACGCGCATGAAGCTGATCGGCAGATTTTTGTTCGCTGCCAGCATGACGCTGATTGCCTTGCCGGCCGGTGCTGCCCCCAGTGCGGCAACCCAGCGTGAGATCAGTGGCTTGATGCAGGCGCTGGAAACCTCTGGCTGCCGCTTCCAGCGCAATGGCAGCTGGTATGACGCGGCGGCTGCACGTGGTCATCTGCAGCGCAAATACGACTACCTGCTCAAGCGCGACATGGTCGACAGCAGTGAGCAGTTCATCGAGCGGGCCGCCAGCCGCAGCAGCATGAGCGGCAAGGCGTACAAGGTCTCCTGCAGCGGCGCGCAAGAGCAGGATGCCTCGGCGTGGTTCCTGCAGCAGCTGCGCCGCCTGCGCACGCCGGCACGCTGATGTCCGTGCTGGCCGCCAGATCAATAGTGCAGGCCTGAGTCCCATGCGACTCGAAATGGCGCCGATGTGGTTGCGCATCCTGGGCGGGGTCTGGACCTCGCCCAATACCTTGATTGGCCTGATCGCGGGTGCGCTCGGCAGCCTCGCTGGCGCACGCCTGTACTGGAGCCGCAGGGAAAACGCACTGGTGTTCCGAAGCTGGCCATGGGGGCCGGGTGGGGCGATCACCTTTGGCATGGTGATCCTGCACACCGGCGACGACCTGGATGGTTTGTGCCAGACCTATGAACACCGCGCCGGCCGCTGTGAACACCCGCGCGTGCGCCTGGGCGACCACGAGCGTGCGCATGTTTTCCAATACCTGGTGCTGGGGCCGCTGTTCCTGCCGGTCTACCTGTTGTGCGGCGGTGTGAGCGTACGTAATCCGTTCGAGCGTGCGGCGGATTACTACGCCATGCATGGCCGCGGTTGGTGGCCTGGCCGTACCTGAAATGCAGTCATTGAAGCCGGCGCGCTGAATGCTGACATCAAACGACAACCTTTTATGTACATCTCTGTAACGTGACCCCGCGTATCGTTGCACCTGTTACAGATCCAACAGGAGCACGAACCACCATGGCAATTGTTCTTTATATCGGTGGCAGCAAGGATGGCGATAAGGGTGTGTTGCCGTACGGCTTCAGCAAAACCCGCGCAGATACCGAGCATGGCCCGGAAATTTACGTAGAACGGACGATGAACGTCTCCGGCAGGGGCTCGATGCGGGTCATGGTGCTGGAAGACCTGCGTGACGACGTCGCCAGCCAACGGCTGTATCAGCATCTGGCCTGAGTATTCAGGCGCGCGCGCCGGGCGGCAGGTCCGGCGCGTGCTGTCAACGGCTTTCCCCCGGGCGCGCGCATTGCCAGAATGGCAGCTTCCGTCACTGTGGCTACCGCACCGGCAATGCAAGACATCAAGCTCGCGCAGCAGATCGCGCAGACCATCGCCGACGAGATCGGCGCAGAAACTACTCAGACCAAGGCGGCCATCGCGCTGCTGGATGAGGGCGCCAGCGTTCCGTTCATCGCCCGCTACCGCAAGGAAGTGACTGGCGGTCTGGACGATACCCAGCTGCGTAATCTCGAAAGTCGTTTGACCTACCTGCGCGAACTCGAAGATCGTCGCCGCGCCGTGCTGTCCAGCATCGACGAACAAGGCAAGCTGACCGATGCGCTGCGTGAGCAGATCATGGGCGCCGATACCAAGTCGCGTCTGGAAGATCTGTATCTGCCCTATAAGCAGAAGCGCCGCACCCGTGCGCAGATTGCCCGCGAGGCGGGGCTGGAGCCTCTGGCCGATGGCCTGCTCGGCGATCCAATGTTGGACCCACAGGTCTTCGCCGCCGGTTTTGTGAATGCTGAAAAGGGCGTTGCTGATACCAAGGCCGCACTGGAAGGTGCGCGCGCCATCTTGATGGAGCGCTGGGGTGAAGACGCTGCGCTGGTTGGCGAATTGCGCAACTGGCTGGCGGGGAACGGCATCATCCGTGCCCGCGTTGCCGAGGGCAAGGAGGCCGAAGGCGCCAAGTATCGTGACTATTTCGATCATGCCGAGGCATTGGCGAAGATTCCTTCGCACCGCCTGCTGGCCTTGTTCCGTGCGCGCCGCGAGGAGTTCATCTTCCTCGAACTGGACCCGGGCAGCGACGCCGAAGCCGGCCACCAGTATGCGGAAGGTCGGGTAGCGCTCAACGCAGGCATCGCCAACAAGGAGCGCCCGGCCGATCGCTGGTTGTTGGACGCCTGCCGCCTGACCTGGCGCGCCAAGCTGCATATGCACCTGCTGCTGGACCTGTTCAACCAGGCCCGCGAGAAAGCCGAGGCTGAGGCGATTGCGGTATTCGGCGACAATCTGAAGGACTTGATGCTGGCAGCGCCAGCCGGTCCCAAGGCGGTGCTCGGACTGGATCCGGGCATCCGCACCGGTTGCAAGATCGCCGTCGTCGATGCCACCGGTAAGCTGCTGGCCACCGATACGGTGTACCCGCACGAGCCGCGCCGGCAGTGGGAGCAGTCGCTGCAGACGATCAAGCAGCTGTGCATCAAGCACAACGTCGAGTTGATCGCGATCGGGAACGGCACTGCAAGCCGCGAGACCGACAAGCTGGCAGGCGAGGCAATCGCCGCCTGTGCCAATCCCAAGCTGCAGAAGGTGGTGGTCAGCGAGGCCGGTGCCTCGGTGTACTCGGCCTCCGAATTTGCCGCCAAGGAGTTCCCGGACTTGGATGTGTCGCTGCGTGGTGCGGTGTCGATTGCGCGCCGCCTGCAGGATCCACTGGCCGAACTGGTCAAGATCGAGCCCAAGGCGATTGGTGTTGGCCAGTACCAGCACGACGTCGACCAGTTTCGCCTGGCCAAGGCACTGGATGCGCGTGTCGAGGACTGCGTCAATGCCGTCGGCGTTTTCGTGAACACCGCGTCGGCTGCGTTGCTGACCCGGGTTTCGGGTTTGTCGGCGACGGTAGCCGAGAACATCGTTCGTCACCGCGACGAGAACGGCCCGTTCAAGCGCCGCAAGGACCTGCTGAAAGTGCCGCGCCTGGGCGACAAGACCTTTGAACAATGCGCCGGCTTTCTGCGGATTGCAGATGGCGACGAGCCGCTTGATGCCTCGGCGGTTCACCCTGAGGCGTATCCCGTGGTCGAGCGCATCGTCGCTGCCGCCGCAAAGCCGATCAAGGCGCTGCTGGGCGACGGCAGCTACCTGCGCAGCCTGAAGGCCGAGCAGTTCACCGACGACAAGTTTGGCGTGCCGACCGTGCGCGACATCCTCAAGGAGATGGAAAAGCCAGGCCGGGATCCGCGTCCGGAGTTCAAGGCCGCACGTTTTGCCGAGGGCATTGAAGACATCAAGGACCTGCGTGAAGGCATGATCCTCGAAGGCGTCGTCAGCAACGTTGCCGCGTTCGGTGCGTTCGTCGATATCGGTGTGCACCAGGACGGCCTGATCCATATCTCCGCCTTGTCCGACACCTTCGTCAAAGATCCGCGCGATGTGGTCAAGGCGGGCGACATCGTCAAGGTCAAGGTGCTGGAGGTGGACGTGCCGCGCAAGCGCATCGCATTGACCCGACGCCTGGAAGATTCACCTGCACCGGCCAAAAAGCCAGAGCGTGACGAGCGTGGTGCAGGGCAGGGGCGTGCTGCTGGCGGCGGGCGCGACCGGGATCAGCGCGGTCAGCGCAATCCCGGCAATGGCGGCGGCCGATCGGCAGTGTCTGCGGCGCCGGCCAACAATGCGCTGGCCGATGCATTCGCAAGGGCAAAACGCGGCAGCTGAGTCAGCTGCCGCTAGATCGCATCACTCTTGTAGGAGCGGCGTAAGCCGCGAAGCAGATGGTCCATCGGGCAACGCGCTGCCCGGAGCTTCAGCAGTGTCTGCTTCGCGGCTTACGCCGCTCCCACAAACCTGGAATCTCAAGCCGGAGCAAGCGCGCGTTGCAGTGCCTGGCTGAGATCGGCGCCGGTGTAAGGCTTGGACAGCTTCACGCCGGCATCGAA
The DNA here is from genome assembly GCF_056760015.1 of Stenotrophomonas sp. STEN029. Taxonomy (NCBI): domain Bacteria; kingdom Pseudomonadati; phylum Pseudomonadota; class Gammaproteobacteria; order Lysobacterales; family Lysobacteraceae; genus Stenotrophomonas; species Stenotrophomonas sp. STEN029. The sequence goes on from NZ_JBRREC010000013.1 coordinate 8,246, forward strand.
CACTGCAGGCAGCTGATCGATTTCCATCCCGGTGGCGACCAGGAATGGGATGCCGCGCTGCCTCAGGCGCTCGGCAACCGGGCTGCTGTTCTCATTGCATGCCAGCCAATAGTCCAGGAACACAAGCTGGGGCTGCAGCTCATCGATCATCTGCAGGGCAGCACTGACCGTGGCAGCTACGCCGCCGACCAGCATGCCTTCCATCTCCAGCTGCATCTGTAGCAGCATGGCATTCAACTCGTCGTTCTCCACGACCAGCACCCTCGTACCTTCGAGCGAGCCCATCGTTTTCCCCTGTATCTGGATCGGTCGAAGTATAGCCAGTCGCCGAAACAGGCATTACACAAAAATTTTTCAGCCAAGGCCTGCCCAAGTAGACAAAGCTCCGCTATAATTCCGCTCCTGCCAGCCGAAGTGGCGGAATCGGTAGACGCAGCGGATTCAAAATCCGCCGCCCTTAAAAGCGTGGGGGTTCGAGTCCCCCCTTCGGCACCAGAGAAAACAGGCACCCTTGGGTGCCTTTTTCTTTGCCCGGAGTTTGTCAGGCGCGTGCGGGTTTGCGAGTCGCATCGCTCCCCTGCAGAGGCCTGGCGTGTAGGGCCGAGCCATGCTCGGCAGGAGTTGTCCCGCAGCACTTCAAGCTTCAGCTGCAATGCGGAAACAGCGAAGGTGGCGAAGCTTGCAGTACAAAGGGGCAGCGGACGTGATGTCACTCATCTGCTGAAGCCTGGGTTTCGCGGCTTGCGCTGCTCGCGCAAAAAGGATGGTGTTGCCCGCGTTGGCGCTGCCAATCTCAGGGCTGTGCGCGGTTCCGCTTCAGGGCTCCGCCTTTTGCGCCCAGAAGGAACAATAGAATCCCGGCGCCAAAAATCGTCCAGTGTTGAAGTTGATCGCTGCGGGTGATGTAAGCCGTGCGATCCGATCCTTTCACCTTGAACGCGATGATCTCTCCCTTGGCTTGGTCGGGTACTTGCGAGCGTTCGGCAAAGAGATGGTTGGCGTGTAGTGTGGTCCCGGCGAACGTCAGGAGTGCTCCAGCCAGCAGGATGGCAAGTGCTTTCATGTTCATTGAATTCTCCAAGCCACTGGCTGGCAGCCTCAAGCATCTCAGTTTGCTGACCAGCCAGGCCGGCTGTCGATGACGGCTTGATTGGCTGCTCACTGCTTTCCCGTCAGCGAGGGCGGGGCTGCATTGCTGCAAAAACCGGGCAAGAAAAAAGCCCCGATTGCTCGGAGCTTTTTAGAAATGGCGTCCCCACGGGGATTCGAACCCCGGTCGCCACCGTGAAAGGGTGATGTCCTAGGCCTCTAGACGATGGGGACGCGTATTCTTCAAATCTCAAGTTGTAGATTCAGGCGGCCTAAGGCCTGAATTGGTGGAGCCAAGCGGGATCGAACCGCTGACCTCCTGCATGCCATGCAGGCGCTCTCCCAGCTGAGCTATGGCCCCACGTTGTTGCTAGCCCGTTATGATAACGGTTTTTTATCAAATTGGAAGCTTTTTCTTCTTCCGTGCAATCTCTTGGGAAGATTGCTTCGATAAAAAAAGACCCGATACGGCTGGGTCCGTTTGTACCTGATGAATGGCGTCCCCACGGGGATTCGAACCCCGGTCGCCACCGTGAAAGGGTGATGTCCTAGGCCTCTAGACGATGGGGACGCGTTATACTCATCAAATTGTCGACAATCCAGACGGCCTAATGTCCGGATTTGGTGGAGCCAAGCGGGATCGAACCGCTGACCTCCTGCATGCCATGCAGGCGCTCTCCCAGCTGAGCTATGGCCCCGGTGGAACGTTGTTACGTCGTTGCCGAGAAAGAAATAATAGCGGGGCTTCACATTTCCCGCAAGCGATTTGTGAAGAAATTTCTTCATCCAATGAGACGGGGCTGAAAAATGCCCTCGGGCGTCCTCAACAGCTCAGATGCGCTGATGGCATGCGCAGTGGCATCCGGAACGCCTGCAGTAGCAAGGCAACGGTGAACACTGACGCGATCACGCTCGGATAGCGGACATCCCGCCGTTCAGGGGTCTGGCACCTTGTAGTCCGTGAAGACAAACAGGACCGCCGCCCTTGAGAGGCTTGCTTCTGGTAACGCTGCTGGGATTGATCGCTGAGGGTGGAGAGGCGCGGGAGCCCACGGTCTACAAATGCCTGGTGGGTGAGCAGCATGCCTATCAGTCCACGCCATGCACGGGCGTTGAACTGAAGCATTGGACTCTGCGGCCAGAGGACGTTGTCGGCGTTTCTGCGGAAGGAATGGCCCCGCAGCATCGTCAATCGCGACTGAAGGTGCGATCGCCGAGACCGAGGGCACAAGGTGTGCGCCGGCAAAACCAGGGGAATGCGAAGATCGACACCTGCGCGCAGGCTCGAGCGGGGCGTGAGCGTGCCTATTCCAAGGCAGGGTTGAAACGCGACTTTGCGATGTCGAGTTTCTGGGACAACAGGGTTCATGAGGCATGTTGGTAAGGCGGCTGAGCGCTTGATGATCCCTGCAGTTGCCAAAACGGGTTGGGGAACGCGTAGTGCCTAGGTACTTTGGTTGTTGCGACAAGGAAGTGGTCACACGCGATGCTGATCTGGATCCATATCAAGTGCGGGTTTCTGACGTCTGCGCTCCAGCGCTGTGTGAGCGGCTAGATCAAACGCTCCCAGCTCTGCCTGCAGCTCGCTCAGCTTGTGTTCCCGCAGTAGCAATTCCATTGCGGCGCATCTCTGTGCCAGAGCGGTTTCATGTATGAAGGCGAAGGCGCCGCGTAGGGAATGCAAGTGCTTGCCAATCAGTTCGACTTCGTCCGTGGCCGCCGCGGTGGTGCTGTTCACTGGCTTGGCGAGCATGGCTTCCCCAATGGCCGCAACGGATGCCTCCAGAGAGGACAGAAGCGGAACGTGGATTTCTGGTGGCAGCGCCCCGATGGCGATGTCCCAGGGTTCCTTTGCGCCTGCGTCGGCGGGTGTGCCTTTGCCGAGCTGCGCCAAGGTGGTTCGCAGCGCCTCAAACAGAACAGGTTTGATCAGAATGCTGTTGATGCCAGCATCCATGCTGTGCGCGTGATCGCGCTCAGAGGCATGTGCGGTAACTGCGATGATAGGTGCGGTAACCCGGAGGTTGCGAAGGTATGTGGCGAAGGTAAAGCCATCCATGCCCGGCATGTTCAGATCGGTCAGTATCAAGTCATAGCTGTGATTGGCAAAGGTGGCGATTGCGGCGGCACAGTCCTCAAACATATTGGCGGTGTAGCCGAGCGCTTCCAATTGCAGCTGCAGCAGCTTCCTATTGGCCGGATGGTCGTCGACCACGAGAACGTGCATGGGAGCGCGTTGCTGTGCAGCAGTACTTGCCTCCATGGCGCTTTCCGGTTGTTCTGCAACTCCGGCGTCCTGCAGCGGCAAGGTGACGATGAACGTGCTGCCGTTACCTGGAGCACTCTTGACCTGGATGTTGCCGTGCATCAGCTCCGCCAGGTGTCTGCAAAGTGCAAGCCCAAGCCCGGTGCCGCCGTAGCGGTGAGGGATCGTGGAGTCGGCTTGGGAAAACGTACCGAACAGCGTAGCTTGCTGCGCCGCGCTTATGCCGGTGCCTGTATCACTGACGCCGAGGATGATGGCGGAGTCGCTAGCGGCATCATCCTTCAGGTAAACCTCAAGCAGGACATCGCCGGTTTCGGTGAATTTGATTGCGTTGCTGAGCAGGTTGAAGATTATCTGACGGACTCCAGTCGGGTCGCCGAGGTAATTGGCGCGCAGGCCATCGTCCAGAATCAGGTCGATTCCCAGCCCTTTGGCTTGGGCCATGGGTGAGAACAGGTCGATGCATTGTCGTGCGACTTCCTTGAGGTCGAATGGTATCGACTCGATCGTCATCTGCCCGGACTCGACCTTGGAGAAGTCCAGAATGTCATTGATGGTATTCAACCTGGCAGCGGATGATGAGGTGGCCGCATGTAGTCGATTGCTCTGGCTCACTGTCAACGTTGTGCGTTCAAGCAGCTCATGATTGCCGAGGATCGCATCGAGTGGTGTGCGGGTTTCGTGGCTCATGATGGCCAGGAGTGTCGACTTTGCCTCGTTTGCAGCTTCCGATGCCGGGCGCGCATTGTCCAGTTCCTGCTCGATCTGCTTGGCCCGGCAGCGGCCTGGATGTTCAGTTCAATGCCGAGCGTAGCCATGGCTTCGACATCATGTTTGCGGAACGCATCGAAGAATTCAACATGCAGGTGGCGTGCTGAATCTGCCACGGCATCCGACTATGGCGCCATGACGTCGTTATGAAGAAGGATTTCGCCCGTTGGCAGTGAGGAAGGCCTGGCCGAATGCGACGGCCTCTACCATCGTTCGGTTGAGATCATCGCTTTCGATGATGCGTTCGGAGCGTACATAACCTGGACGGAAAACCTTTCATTCAATCAAAAGCAGTACCGCCCAGACACAGCCAATCGCAAGCAGCATAGGCGCGACGTCCGCCAGCAAGGTGGGCCGCAACGCGGTGATGATCGTCCGCCATGGGAAGGTGTGGATCAGCTGCCAGCCATGGTTGGCAGCCGAGATCGGGTCAGTTGCGAAGAAGTGGACATCCTTCTTCTCGAATCTGCCGCGCTTGTCTGCGGGTGTACCCGCAGACAAGCGGCTGATCGGGAGAAGTGCGGTCTTGCGTGCGTTCGGTTGCCGGGCGCCGGGGAGCAGCTCGCCACGAGGACTGGTCCGGTTCGCGTGCCCCTCCGCAATGTATTCCCTCTTCGAGGGGATCACTACAGTAGTCACCGTGCCAAGGATCAGCGTCGTGATGATGCCGCCTGCACCGAACAGCGCGCATTGGTGCCGGCTCAGCAGTCTCAAGGTATTTGCTCGGGCAGGTGGCTGCGTGCCTGGCTGGCCCTTCGACAGCGAGTTGTCGGAGACCATTTGAGACTCAATTCACGGTTGGGGATTACCTGTTGTGGCGGGGAGAAGTGCCGCTACCGGGGCTTGTCTGAAGGGATGAGGGGGAATATTCGGACTAGGCCGATGTAGGCCTGGCGGCGCTACTGGAACAATGACTTCATCGAAAGCAGCCTCTTCCCCGATACCGCCGCTTCTGGCATGGAGACAGCACCCATGAACGCTCTAGCAAAATTCGTGTCACCACGACCGGAAACCCAGATGATCCAGAACGCGCTGGTGGTTGATGGTAATGAACTGCAGCATGTTCCAATGGCCAAAGTACTGCGTCAATCAGGGGTGTCTGAAGTACTCTCTGCCTTGGATGGTGCCCGCGCAGTCGCGGCCTTGAGGGACCGCAGCTGGGATCTGGTGATCCTTGATCTGGATACCGCGGACCTGACCGGCCTGCAGGTCATCGATCTGCTGGCAGAACGTTGTCGGTCTGCTCGTCTGGCCATCATCAGCAGTCAGCCAAGTCGGATCCTGAGCGCTGCGTCGGCGTACGCTACGCACCGCGGTCTGAGTGTGATGGCTGCGCTGCGCAAGCCGCTGAAGGCGGAGCAGATCCGTGGCATCATCGCTGGGTCGTTGGAGCTGGCAGCGCAGGTGCAGGGAACCGTGGTTGCAAGCAGGCAGGCGGTGCAGGAGTTCTCTCCGGAAGATCTGCGCGGTGCGTTGCTGGACCAGGAGATCCATGCGTATTACCAGCCACAGCACTGTGCCATCACAGGCCTGTTGCGTGGTGCCGAGGTATTGGCGCGCTGGCATCGGCGCGACGGCTCGGTTCTGGCACCGGCGGACTTTCTCCCGGCGATTGAGCGCGCCGGGCTGCTTGAAGCCTTTACCAATTACATGCTGTCCTGTGCCTTTGACCACATCGCTGCCGAGGACTCCAGCTCGCCACTGTTGATTGCGATAAACGTGCCGGCAAGGGTTGCAACGGGTGTGCACTGGGCACAAAGCGTTGCTGACCATGCTTACCATGCTGGCGTCGACCCGGCCCGGGTGGTCATCGAGATCACTGAAGATGGCGGTGAGCTGTGCAATCCAGCGCTTGCCGGGGCTGTTACCCAGTTGCGCTTGCGTGGCTTCAACTGTGCCATCGACGATTTTGGAAGTGGTGATTCTTCCTTGGACAGGTTGCTGCACGTACCCTTCAATGAACTGAAGATCAACCGCAGCATGTTGGTCGAGGCGCGCGATCACCCGCATGCTCGCAGCCTGCTGGCCAGCACGATTGCGATGGCCAGACAGATGGTTGCCACGGTGGTCATGGAGGGCGTGGAGAGTTATCTGGACCTGGATATGGTGCGCAGCCTTGGCTGCCACACGACCCAGGGTTATCTGCACGGGCGAGCCATGACCAAAAAGGACTACGTGCAGTACGTGGCGGAGCAGAACTGATGTGGTGGTGACGGGGTCCTTGGCATGGTGCATGACAGGGACGATGCGGGGTAGCTATGGCGCCCTGCATCGGCTGCTACTGCGGATGCAAGTGTTCTTGAAAGCCCCCGGCTGTAACAGGCGGGGGCTTTCGTGTTCCGGCGCTCTGCGTCGTGGTGGCGTTCACCACGTCGATGCGATGCAAGACGTAACGCCGACCACAAGGCCCACCGAGCTCAACGCTGCGAATCCGGCTGGATCGGTGTGATGGCCGACAGCGCCCATAATGGATCCGCGTGCGAGTGGGGTAAGTGTGGGTTACTCGGCTGGCGTTGGATTCGGGCAACCAGCCGCTGAATTGTCAGATGGTATGCAGAAGTCTTATGGCTGATGAACGCGAATGCTAGACGACCCAGAGGTGCGATGGGTTGGCCAGAGATCGTGAAGGAGGGGCGGGTCCCTCGTTCCCTCGATGAATCACGCGCTTCAAAGAAGGTATTCAGCTCGTTGCGCCAACGCTGAGCTGTGATGGAGGGATGGAGATTGCAGATGGCGGGAGAAGCCTGGCCTCGTGGCTGAGACCGGAACCCGGCTCCTGCCCGTTTCGGCTTGTTCGGCGCCGGGTTTGGACTGTGACCGCAATCTTCTTTTTGTTGGCGCCGCGCCGGATCGGAATGATGAGGGCAGAGGGAAACCTGGAGTGCGCCTGAATGTGGCTTGCATGCAGACGTCATTGGATGAAAGTGCCGCTGGTTGCTGGTCGCGGCTTTCCTGCAGCAAAGGGATTGACGGAACGGCCACGTTTCCAGCGTGCAGGTAGATGGTTGCACCGAGCACGCGTTGGCGCTGCAGGTAGGGTGGGAAAGCAGCGTCCGTTGGCCGAAGGGGCCTGCACCGGCCAGGCCACCCCAGATATCTTTCATAAGTCTTTGTCTTTGAGCGCGATGTGACATAAATTCTGTCCTGACGTGCCTCGCAGGGTAGGGGATGCCTCCTCAGCCTGGATTGGCCAGCTGCCAGCGCACTTCAGGGAGAGCCATGCCATGAGTGGTTTCAAGATCCGGGTGATCTTGGCTGACGATCACCCGGGCATGATCGCCGGGGTGAAGTACGAGCTTTCAACCGTGGCCACCCTCGACCTCGTCGGGACAGCGGCGGACTCAACTGAGTTGATGGCGCTGCTGGGCAGCGTTGCATGTGATGTGGTCATCTCCGACTATGCGATGCCGGCAGGCGACTTCGGCGACGGGATCGCGCTATTCGGGATGATTGCCAGGCGCTACCCGCAGGTGAAACTGGTGGTGCTGACGATGCTCGATAACCCTGCGGTGTTGCACACGCTGCTTGCCCAAGGGGTTATGTGTATCGTCAGTAAATCGGATGCGCTGACACACCTGGTGCCTGCGGTTCACGCAGCACAGAGCGGCGGGCGCTATTACTCGCCCACCATCGAGAAGGTGGTGCAGGGCATCGAACTCAACCGCCGCAGCCGAAATCCTAATGGGGTACTCAGCATCCGTGAGTCAGAAGTGGTGCGGCTTTATGCCTCTGGGTTGACGGTCAACGAGATCGCCGAGCGTCTGCATCGAAGCAAGAAAACGATCAGCACCCAGAAGGCCAGCGCAATGGAGAAACTGTCCATCGAGAAGGATGTTGACTTGCTGCGCTATGCCATGGAAAACGGATTGGTGACCTCGTCAGGGGGTAGTCCAGCTGCTTCCGAGGCAAGCGAGAGTTGAGGATGCTGATATTGGAGCCCTGCAAGGGAGGGGGCTGCTGACTCAGCCCTGGGCTGGGTCAATCAAGGTCCAGCCCGTTCTTTCCCGACTCCCACTGCAGCATGATCTTCCGCCTCCGCTGTGGTGAGGCGTACATGAACATGTTGAGTGTCTCCAGGAACTGATTCTTCTGGAGGGTGGATAGGCGCGCGAAATCGATCAGCAGCCGTCTTACGTCTGCGGTTTTCTTGTCCATCTTTGTATGTTCTCAGCCGCAGCTCAAAAGCAATGCACGCATGCGAGCGCCACATTGGCGCCGCACAAGGAATTTGCTCATGTTGTGACAAGCGGCCTAGCGCAGCCATAGGACCTGTCCCAATAAGCCGGAGATATCTTGCCTTTTACTTGGCCGATAGACTTCGGAATTGGGGGGGAGGACTGTCCTTTTGTTGCGTGTGTGCCGTAGCGGCAGACTGGAGGTCAGCGGCTACGTGCCTCGCACGATCGGTTTAGCAGGCGCGTGCAATGGACGGGCCTGCCTCGGCATCGGCCAAGCCGGATTCGATGCCGTATCTCAACAGGTCGACGTCGCGTTTCAGCCCAAGCTTGAGCATGGCTGCGCCTTTCTGCGTGCTGATGGTCTTCTTGCTGCGACTCAAGCGCTCGGCAATCTCGTTGACGGTCAAGCCGGAGACGAAGAAGCGGATGACCTCCAGTTCGCGGGTGGTGAGTGTCTGCACACCGGAGTTGCCGGCAGTGACGGAGCCGGCTATCTCGGTGATGGTGGGCGACAGATAGCGACCATTGGCGAAGGCGCCGTGAACGGCTGGCATGAGGTGATTCAGGGAGTCGGACTTGCTCAGGATGCAGGAGATGCCCAAGCTCAATAGCGAGTGCACGATGCCGGGGTTCTCCAGCATGGTCAGTACAACGATCTTGATTGACGGATAGCGCTTCTTGATCAGTTTGAACAGCGCAATGCCGTCACCATAGCGGCCACCCGGCATGGAGTAGTCGGAGATGAGGACGTCGCACGGACTGCGCGAGAGCACGTCCAAGAGCTCGGTCGAGTTGCGCGCTGAACCTGTTACGGAGATAGTGCCGGCAGCGGTGAGTACGTACTGAAGGCCGGCACGCACGGCTGAGTGATCGTCCGCGAGGACAACGCGGAGGCTGAGTGGCTTCATGGCGAATCGGCTTCAGTTGTTGAACGGGAAGAAACCTCTACATTGCAGTCAGTAGCGCCGCACATCGCTGGCGCATGGCATGAGGGGGCGAAGAGGCTGTGGCTTGCTATGCGTCTGCTGTTACTTTATTGGCGTAGTGTCAGCAAAGTAAGCACCACGGGTCCTATTCGATGCATTGGCTTTGTAAGACAAGTCTGAAGCTCGTCTCGTGTGGTGGGTGAAGCGGCACAGTCGCGCGGGCAATCACCTGCTTGAAGTATCACGCTAGTTGCTTGCGAATGCGTTGATCTTGCAAGCAATTCTATGGATGCTGGCAGCCAATTTGCGACCAGCTTCTGGAAGATCGTCGGTTTAACCTGTTCGCCCGTTCCATCGCGGAAATCACCGCATGATCGAAGGGTGTTGCACGATTATCCAGCGACGGACTTCGTTCTCTGCAGATCAGTGCGCAAAAAGTGACGTATCACACTATGATTGGGCGCGATCTGTTTTGGATATGGACATGGTTGATGATCATCGGGTAACGGACGAAACCGGGCCGGCGCCAGCGAAACGACGAGGCCGGCCTCGGCTTTACGACACGCCGCTATCGCAGGCTGAGCGCGCAAAGCGCTACCGCAAGGCCAGGCGATGGGATGAGAGCAGTCTGGACGACTGCCGCGACCCGGTATTGATGGATCGACTGAGTTGGGCGTTGAAGCACAAGGATACATCCGAGGACGCCAAGGCTGCGTTGGATATCTATCTGGAGGAGCTGGTGCGCCGGCACCATAGCAAAGGCAAGCTCGCCTTCAAGTGATCCGGGCCGCCTTGGATTCAGGGCGGCGTACTGGACCAGTAAGGCCCTGCCGCGCTGATAGCGCTGCAGGCAAGGATCCAGACTGGACGTGCCCGGGCTGGCCATCACAAACGGCGATATGCAATTGGACTCTTGCGGGTAGCTGCACGCCGGCTCTGCCTTGGTATCCAACAGGAAAGTACTCAGATCCGCAGCGCATCCACCACCAGTGCGAACGCAGCCGAATGCTGGCGGCGACTGGGGTAATACAGGTGATAGCCGGGGAAGGGCGGGCACCAGTTCTGCAGCACACGCACCAGCCGACCTTGCTCGATGTGATCGCCGAACTCTTCCTCCGGCAGGAAGGTGATACCAAGACCATCCAGCGCCGCCTGCACCATCGGCGGCGAGGTGTTGAACACCGCCTGGCTTTCGACCCGCACGTTCACCTGCCTGCCGTTGCGCTCGAATTCCCATACGTACAAGCCGCCCGAGGTGGCGAAGCGGATGTTGATGCAACTGTGCCGGGTCAGGTCTGCAGGGACCTTGGGTATCGGGTGTTTGTCGAAGTAGGCCGGTGAAGCGGCTGCTGCCATCCGTACCTTGGGGCTGATCGGCAGGGCGATCATGTCCTTGTCGATGCTCTCGCCCAGCCGCACACCCGCGTCGAAGCGATCGGCGACGATGTCGCGCAGCGCGTAGCTGACGTCGAACTCGATGCGGATGTCCGGATAGCGGTGCATCAACGGCAACAGCTTGGGTAGCAGGATGGTCTGCAACGAGTGATCACCGCAGGTCAGGCGCAGGGAGCCGGCAGGCTTGTCGCGCAGCTCGGTGAGTGCATCCAGCTCCGCTTCGATCTCGTCGAAGCGGTTGCCAATGGCCAGCAACAGGCGCTCGCCTGCCGGAGTGGGCGAGACGCTACGGGTGGTGCGGGTGAGCAGGCGGATCTGCAGCCGCTCTTCCAGTGCCTTGATGGCCTGGCTGAGCGCGGACTGCGAGACGCCCAGCAGCGCACCCGCGCGGGTGAAATTCCCTTCACGCGCCACGGTGACGAAGGCCAGTAGATCATTGAGGTTGCGTCGTGCCATGGCCGCAGTGTGGCACGGCTGATTGATTAGTTCAGCTAATAGTGGCTAGAAGCATTGATTACCTTATCAGCCGAGTCATCGCGGTGGACAATGGCCACCTTCCCCAAACACCGCCGGAGTTCCCATGTCTGTCAAAGCCTATGGCGCCTATGCCGCCGACAAGCCGCTGGAGTCGATGGACATCAGCCGTCGCGCGCCGGGGCCGCACGATGTGCAGATCGACATCGCCTATTGCGGCATCTGCCACTCCGACCTGCACCAGGTGCGTGCAGAATGGGCGGGTACCCAGTTCCCTTGCGTGCCGGGCCATGAAATCGTCGGCCGCGTAGCCGCGGTCGGCGCGCACGTGAGTGGCTTCAAGCCCGGCGATCTGGTGGGTATCGGCTGCATCGTCGACAGCTGCAAGCAGTGCGAAGACTGCGATGCCGGGCTGGAAAACTATTGTGACGGCATGGTCGGCACCTACAACGGTGCTACCGCGGATGCGCCGGGTTGGACGCTGGGCGGCTATTCGCAGGAAATCGTGGTTCATGAGCGTTATGTGCTGCGCATCGGCCACCCCGAAGACCAGCTGGCCGCGGTCGCGCCCCTGCTGTGCGCCGGCATCACCACCTATTCGCCGCTCAAGCACTGGAATGCCGGTCCCGGCAAGACGGTAGGCGTGGTCGGCATTGGCGGTCTGGGCCATATGGGCATCAAGCTGGCCCATGCGATGGGCGCACATGTCATCGCCTTCACCACGTCCGAGTCCAAGCGCGAGGCCGCCCTGGCACTGGGTGCGGATGAAGTGGTGGTGTCGCGTGACGCTGCAGCGATGGCAGCACAGGGCAAGCGCTTCGACCTGATCGTCAACACGGTTGCCGCGCCGCACGACCTGGATGCTTTCCTTGCACTGCTCAAGCGTGACGGTGCGATGGTGCTGGTTGGGGCGCCGGCGACGCCACACCCGTCGCCGAATGTGTTCAACATGATCACCAAGCGCCGCACCCTGGCCGGTTCGATGATTGGTGGCATTCCGGAAACCCAGGAGATGCTGGATTTCTGCGCGAAGCACCAGATCGTGGCGGATATCGAGTTGATCCGTGCCGAGGAGATCAACGAAGCCTACGAGCGCATGCTCAAGGGCGACATCAAGTATCGTTTCGTGATCGATAACGCCACCATGGGCGGTTGAGGCGGCTTGCCGAGTCGATAGTTGCCTGCAGCGTTGGCCCTGACGGCCAGCGCTGCAGTGAAGGCGCCGCATGGCCTGCTGGCGGCTTTCACTGCTGTTGCCGCTATGCCACGTCGCCCGGCAGGTAGTGCTGATCAAGCGGATCAGCTCAGGGCCCCGTATCTTCCATGGAATCCAGCCAGCCCATCGTCCTGATGGTTGCTGGGCGCTTCCCGGCCGTCCAAAGCCTTGGCGGGACCGGTCTCTCAAGGAACACCTATGCAGGACTCACTGAAGAGCCTTGGGCTCATTGCGGTGGCTGTGCCGATGGCCGCGATCACGGAAGTCCCGGTATCCGCAGCTTCAACAACGCAGCATGTTTCGGAAGCTGGCAGCCGGCCACCGCTCGCAGGCAGTGCGGAGCATTTCACCGGGCGCGTACGCATCGACCCGGTGTGGTCGGCCGATCCAGCGCTCACCGCCTCCGGCGCCTGGGTGACCTTCGAGCCTGGCGCGCGTTCGGCCTGGCATTCACACCCTGCAGGACAGCGTCTGGTGGTGATGTCCGGGGTGGGGCTTACCCAGGAATGGGGCAAGCCTGTGCAGCAGATCCGGCCGGGCGATGTGATCACCTGCCCGGCGGGTGTCAAACACTGGCATGGTGCCGGGCCGACAACCGCCATGACCCATCTGGCGGTCACTGGTGTACTCGATGGCAACAATGTCGAGTGGATGGAGCAGGTGAGTGATGAGCAGTATGACGCCGCTCAATAGGCACACCCCGTTCCTGTCTTCGCATCTTGCTGGGGAAGGTCCATAGCGCGCACGAAGGCTGCGCGCGTCTTTGTGACCACGTGGCAGTAGCCGGCTGCGTACAGGGTTTGGTTCTCGCGACACGGTGATGCTCCCGCCGTGGCTCTGGACGCAACGAGTCCGCTTCTGTGTCGGCACCGCGGCAATACCGCGCAGCTGATCAATACAAACATCATGTGAAGAGGTTTCCCATGTCGACTCCCATCGTCGGCACGCCCGTGCGTGCCTGTGAGGCGCTGGACGAGGCTGCATCTCACTGGAGTGGCGTGTTCGCCATGACCCTGTGCGTGTTCGCCTTGATCGCCTCCGAGTTCCTGCCTGTCAGCCTGCTTACGCCAATGGCTGCCGATCTGGGTGTCAGCGAAGGCCTGGTGGGGCAGGGCATCGCCATCTCGGGTGCGTTCGCGGTGGTGACCAGCCTGCGCATAGCGCGATTGGCAGGCAATACTGATCGCAGGACCTTGCTGCTCGCATTGACCGGGTTGATGGCCGTGTCTGGCAGCGTGGTGGCACTGGCACCAAACTACCCTGTCTATCTGGTCGGGCGCGCACTTATCGGCGTGGTTGTCGGCGGATTCTGGTCGATGTCCGCGGCCACCGCCATGCGGCTGGTGCCTGCTGCGCAGGTGCCACGCGCCCTGGCCGTCTTCAACAGCGGCAACGCATTGGCGACCGTGATTGCGGCGCCGCTCGGCAGCTATCTCGGCGCCGTCATGGGCTGGCGCAGTGCCTTCTTCTGCCTGGTTCCGATCGCACTGATAGCGCTGGTGTGGCAGTGGTGCAGCCTGCCGTCGATGAAGGCTGAGTGTGTCGATGCGGCCAGCGGCGTGCTTCGTCTGCTCAGTCGCAGGGCCGTGGCGCTTGGCATGGCGGCCTGCGCGGCATTCTTCATGGGTCAGTTTGCACTGTTCACCTACGTGCGACCTTTTCTGGAGACGGTGACGCAGCTCGACGTGTCTGCACTGTCCTGGGTGTTGCTGGGGATTGGTCTGAGTGGATTCATCGGCACTGCCTTGATTGGTGGCGTACTCAAGCAAGGTCTGTATCCGGTGCTGATTCTCATACCGGTACTGATGGCAGTGATCGCGCTTGCGCTGATACCGATGGGGCGCTCGCTGACAGCCGTCGCCGTGCTGCTTGGGTTGTGGGGGCTGCTTGCCACCGCTGCGCCGGTGGGCTGGTGGAGCTGGATTGCGCAGACCCTGCCCGGTGAGGCGGAAGCCGGCGGCGGCTTGATGGTTGCGGTGATCCAGTTGGCTATCGCGCTGGGGTCTACGCTTGGAGGACTGTTGTTTGACCACAGCGGCTACCAGAGCACCTTCGTCATGAGTGCAGTAGTACTTGCATCGGCTGCGCTGCTTTCCGTGGTGATCTCACGATTGCCTCTTGGACCCGCGCCGTAAGTGTTCCTCCTTGCAACGAGCCTCCCGCTAGGATGTGCACCTGGCGGGACACGCCGGCAAGCGTCGCTCTGACCCGGCAACTCGATGACAGGGCTACCAACGAATCGCTGGCGGTACCGGCGAGTCGTGCGAAGGGAACAGGGGAAGCACGTATTCCGACAGCTCCTGCAGGACGTCCTGTGCCGGACGCTGACTGAACTGGATTCCCAGGGCCGCATGGTTGACGTCCGCACGCTGCCATTCACCGAGCAGATCGATCAGGCCGTTGCGGCCCGTCCGCAAGATGTAGCCGCCATCGACAGCCGTTCTGGGATGGTTGGGGTCTTCCACCAGATCGATCCACTCGTTGGTGACGTGCGGGCGGAAGCCGCCATCCCCGATCAAAGCTCGCCACGCGCGTATCTTCTCGGCCAGACGCTTTGGGCCAGCGGCGTGGTGGGTGGCATCCGGGTAGGTCAGCCAACCATCGGCATGTTCGGCAACCCATTGCAGCGACTGCCGCGAGGTCCCGGTCACCAACAGCGGCACCGCACCTGCCACCGGCTTGGGCAGCAGCTCAACGCCTTGCGCACGACCCAGAGGCGAGTTGATGTTCAACATGCCGGGCTGCATCAACTCGCGGACGTAGCTGACCGTATCTGCGAAGCGTTCGGCACGTTGTGCGTGTTCGATGCCATACGCCGGAAACTCAACCGGCCTGTCGCCAGAAGCGATACCCATCACCAGGCGCCCACCAGACAGCTGGTCAATGGTGGCTGCCGACTTGGCCAGGTCGATGGGGTGCCGCAGCGAGAAAATGGCGCTGCCAGTAGCCAAGGCAATGTGCTCGGTCTGTGCAGCAAGGAATGCCAGGTAGGTGAACGGGTCGAAGACCTGCCCGGCATCACCGAACAAAGGATCGAACAAGGGAACGTCGCGTACCCAGACTGCAGCAAATCCAGCGCGATCCAGTTGAGCAACCAGCGCGGACTGCCCGGCCAGGATTCGCATGTCGCCGCGATAGAAGCGCAACGGCAGGAAGATGCCAAGGCTCAGTGCGTCTTGGCGGAACATCCGCTGGTAGCCACGGTGGTGCGCAAACGCGGGAGCGGATGCTCCCTTGAGCGCTGTCTGCATATCGATGCTGTTGTTCAATACGCTCACTTTCTGGTTCTCGATCATGGACCGGTCGCCGGTTCGGGGATAAGTACGCCGCGCTTTACGGCGGGTCGTTCGGCGACACGGGCGTGCCAGTCGCTCAAGTTCGGATAGGCGCTGAAGTCCAGGTCGATGACACGGGCGATATGCGTCCAGCCAAAACCGGCGATGTCGGCGATGGAGTATTCGTCTCCGGCCAGCCAAGGCCGGTCAGCCAGACGCTGATCCAGGGTCGCGAAGAACTCGTTGCTCAAGCGCCGGTAGCGCTCAATCGCGACCGGGAGTGCTTCGTGGGCAAACATCTCGAAGTGAACGCGCTGGCCAAGGATCGGGCCAACGCTGGCGGCATGGAACATCAGCCAGGTGATCGCTTCCCATCGTGCCGTCGCGTGCCGGGGTAGAAGACGGCCGCTCTTTTCAGCCAGGTACAACAGGATGGCAGCCGACTCGAAGACAGTGATGCCAGCAGATTCGTCCACAAGCACGGGAATGCGCGCGTGAGGGTGCAGTTTCAGAAACTCCGGATGCCGGTGCGCGCCTTCGGCGATGCGCACGTGATGCAGCTGATAGGGGAGTTCAAGTTCTTCCAGCGCAATGCTTATCTTGAAGCCGTTTGGTGAGCTGTCGGTATGGAGATGAAGTGTTGGGCTGAGCACGAAGTAGTCCTTTCGTTGGGATGCAGTTCACCGAACCCACCTGGGGGCGAGACCCGGTGCGTAGCTGGCGAAAGTGAGAAGCAGGTGTTGGGCCTGCGTGTTGCTGCAGGCCGCAATGGGCGGCCGCATGGTGTTGAGCTTGATTGCCCAGCTCACCCCTGCAACTGTCGGGTGCAGTTGCTGCGCTCGATCTGAAACCGGAGTGCTTTAACTCGCGCTGTGCGTTTTCTTGCCAGTGCAATCTCAGTGCACGCTGCTAGGTTTTGATGGTTTGTTGGGGTGGCGCAAGCTGATCGTCTGCTGCAGGAAACCGGGCTCCTGTCGACCGGGAATGCTTGCAGTCTATGCTGCGGCATCAACCATGGAAAACGATCTTATCTGCTCGGCAACATCAGATTTTCTAATGTTTGTTTATGCCGGCTCTGCGGCGATTGCGGGAACAGGGACGCCCTAACCTCACGCCTTTCTGTGGGTTTAGTGTTGGGTTTAGTACCGGAATGCACATGGTGATCAGTCCTTGTCACCCAGACCGAAGATCGCCGGAAGCCGTGCATTGAAGAATTCAGCTTTTCTCATTTCAGAAAATGATCCATGCTGGCCCGGCTTGATGGGCACAAGCGCAGCAGAGACCCATCACTTCCAAGCGTGAAAGATCGGGAAATTGAACCAATGGGTGCTGTCCTACCGTTGTTGGCGTTGCGTGCATTCGTGGAGACCGGTCGTCACGGCAGCCTCAAGGCAGCTGCCGAGGTCATGGGGGTCACGCCGGGTGCAGTGAGCCAGCAACTCAAACTGTTGAGTGACCGTACCGGCGTCACGCTCTTCATCCGCAATCGGCATGGTGTCGCGCTCAGTCCAGCAGGCGCGCAAGTCTATCCAGCCTTGCTTCGCGCCTTCGATACCATCCAGGACAGCATGGCTGTTCTGGAGGCGATCAACGGGCGGCAGACACTGACAATCAGCACAGTTCCCGGTTTTGCCGCGTCCTGGTTGGTGCCTCGACTGGGCCGCTTCACCGAAGAGCATCCGGACATCGAGGTGCGCGTTGAAGCTTCATCGGCCCTGGTTGATCTGCGCCGCGACCGCATCGATATAGCGATTCGACACGGGCTGGGCGAGTACCCGGGCCTGGTCTCGCGTCACCTTGCGTCGCCGGTGTTCCTGCCGGTGGCGAGTCCTGGTTTGCTGGCCAAGGGCAAACCGATCCGTAAGCCAATCGATTGCCTCAAGTACCCACTTCTGCAGGACTCCGATCGCAGTGATTGGCGACTTTGGTACAAGGCACTGGGAGTAGCGGACGATCCCCGTATCGAGCGAGGCGTCGCGTTCGATGATGATGTGTTGTTGATCCGCGCTGCCGAGGCGGGGCAGGGGATTGCTTTGGCGCGCGATGTGTACGTGCAGGCGGAAGTCGCCAGTGGTCGATTGGTGGTCGCGTTGGATCAGCCGTGGCCTTCCGAGTTCGCCTACTACGCCGTGACCCTTCCGGGGGCGGATGGCAAGCCCGCCATTGCCTCATTCCTCGGCTGGCTGCAGGGCGAGGCCAACGGCGATAATGCTCTGCTTTGACGGGAATGGATAGGATCCTTGCCAAAGCTGTCGGTGGACATGCCCCGCGAGCGTCTCAGCGCTGTTTTTTTCCAGAGACATACGGGTTGCCGGCGACCCACCATCGCCATGGCAGGTCCACGGCTTTGGATATGCCAACGCGCGGTCCTTGGCCGGGAACGAGGGGCGGCGGCGTTCCATCGGAGACAATCCGGATGCCGCGATCACCGCTTACCAGGTCAGCGCCGTCATGCGCACGGTTCAATCCAAATGCCTGGGACAGCTTGCCGGGGCCGTTGGCCAGGTCGATGGTGCGCTTTGCAGCTGGCCTGAGCGCATGCATCAGATCCAAACCCTGCAACGGCTGTGCCGCCCTGAGCAGCACGCCTACGCCTTCATCGGGCTCTCCGCAGACCGCATTGCTGCCCCAGTGCATGCCATAGGTGAAGTAGACATAGAGATGACCTGCTGGGCCGAACATGGTGGCGTTGCGCGCGGTTTTGCCTCTGAACGAATGCGCGGCGGGGTCGTCACCACCGGCATAGGCCTCCACTTCGACGATGCGTGCACAGCGGCCATCGTCGTGAACCAGCAATTTGTTGAGCAGCTCCGGCGCTACCACAGTGGGATGCCTGCGATAGAAATCGCGTGGGAGCACCATCGAGTCTGCAGGAAGGGGCTTCATGTGCCGATCCTAGCCGTAGCCTGCGGTGACGTGCCAGTAAGTCTGTTTGGCGGATCGCTCCATACGCTTTCTGTACGGCGATGGATCTTACCCGGTCAGCGGGGCAGAACCATCGTTTTAGTCAGTGTCCGCGTGCTCACCAATCGGTAGGCGCATAGTCCTTAAGGAATTGGCCCCAGACGTGTTCACCGGTGTTGAAGCCATGGATGATCGGGTCGACGATGCGTGCGGCGCCATCAACGATGTCCAACGGCGGGTGGAAACGTTCTTCCTGCACCTTGCGCGCTGCCAGGCCCGCCGGATCTTCATCGGTGACCCAGCCGGTATCCACGCTGTTCATGTGGATGCCGTCGTTCTGGTAATCGGCCGCCGAGGTGCGCGTCATCATGTTCAGCGCGGCCTTGGCCATGTTGGTATGCGGATGGCGGGTGGTCTTGAAGTTGCGGTAGAACTGGCCTTCCATCGCCGACACGTTGACGATGTGCTTGTCGCGCTCTGGCGTGGCCAGCATCAGCGGCTTCAGGCGTGCGTTGATGATGAACGGTGCGATGGCATTGACCAGCTGGGTTTCCAGCAGCTCCACTGACGGCACCTCGGCCATGCGCAGGCGCCAGGAATTGCTGTCGCGCAGGTCCACCTGCTGCAGGTCCTGGTCCAGGCGGCCATCGGGGAACAGATGGCGCTGGCCCAATAGTTCGTCAGCCAGCAGTGGCACCTGCGAAAGCTCGGCGGCGCGGGTCAAACCGTCAGTACCGACAGCTTGCGGCGACGGCAGCGCGGCCGCCGCGACCGGCAACAGGTCCGCGCTGCGCAGGCCTTCGTAATTGCCGATCAGCTTGCGGATGGTTTCCGGCAGGCTCTGCACGGCAGCGGTTTCGCCGGCCATCATGTGCGCATAGAACTGCGGCGGACGACGCACGGTCTGGCAGGCGTTGTTGATGATGAAGTCCAGGCGCGTGCGCGTGGCCAACAGCTCGCTGCAGAAGGCCTCGACGCTGGGCGTATGGCGCAGGTCCAACCCGTAGACCTGCAGGCGGTGGCCCCACACGGCGAAGTCGGGTTCTTCGGCATAGCGGGCTGCCGAGTCGCGCGGGAAGCGCGTGGTCACGATCAGCTCGGCGCCGGCACGCAGCAGCTTCAGGCCGGCCTGGTAGCCGATCTTGACGCGGCCACCGGTCAGCAACGCCACGCGTCCACGCAGGTCGGCGGTCTCGGTGCGCTTGATGTAGTTCAGGTCGGCGCAGGCCGGGCACATCTGGTCGTAGAAGTGATGCAGCTGGGTGAACTTCTGCTTGCACACGTAGCAGTGGCGCAGCTCGGGCGAATGCACAGGCTCCTCGGCGGCGGCAGCGCCCTCCCCATTGCTGGCATCGTGCAACCCGGCTGCATGCGGCGGGAAGTAGTTCGGGGTGCTGAAGACCGGCTTGCGGCGCAGGGCGCGGATGCCGGTCTGTTCAAGCAGCGCCTCTGACTTGCGCACCTTTTCCTGATGGCGCTCACGGGCCTGCTTCTTGAGCATCTGCCGGCGTGCTTTCGGTTCGGGGTGGAATACCTTGGCAACGACTTGATGCAGGCGCACGCGGTCGGCTTCGGGCAACGCATCGAGCATGCCGCGATCGGCTTCAATGGCTTCCAGCAGATCCAGCGCGTCGCGCAGGCGATCCGCCAAGGGCAGGGCAGGGTCAACAGGGGTATCGATGGAGTTCAAATGACGATCCGGGAAGAGCGGCGGCAAGCCGTGAATGGACAGCAGAGCGATGACCGCCTCGATGCGGGTCCATGCTGTAGCGGGCCGGGAGCGTCCGGCCGGTGGCAATTGTCCCAGATATCAGGGGCTTGGCGCCAATGTCGGGATAATGGACGGGCGGCGGCGCCTGCACGGCTGCCTTCCCGGACCGATCTCACCGGAGCTGATGCAACTTGAACGGCGCCGAGGACCGGCCTCGCCGACCTGGGCCATCAGCGCCATGCACCACCTCAGCGAGCTTGGGCAGTGGTTTCCCAGGAGATGAAGGCCCAACGCCTGGTGGGTGCCAATCCGAGCCGATTCAGGGGCGAATGCCCGTGCCACTGCGCGATCCTGCTGCGCTCGTTCATCTGCAGCTCGCCGAACAACTGTTCTGCCTGGCGGATAAGTTCTTCCGCAGTCTGCGCTTGGTCCAATGCCGAAACCGGCAGGTAGTCGAGCCGTGGCTCCCGTCCCAAGTCCCAAAGCAGCTCCATCACATAGCGATGGTCCGGCATGGGAATCCATTGCCGACCCAGCAGCGCCGCAAGCTCCAAGACGCCAGTACGCGGCTGCGTGGTACAGGTCACGTAGACGCGCTGCGCTGCGTGCGCGTCGAGTTTCATCAGCGCCCGTTCCAGCTCAGGGACCATCAGTGAACGCGAGGCGATGGCGACATCGCAGACGGGCAGCTTGCTCCAGTCGTCATCCCATGACAGATGGTGTGGCTCGATGTTGTCGACCTGTTGGGCGCGGATGGCGGCATGCAGGCCATCAAGCATGCCCCGGCTGTAGTCCAGGGCATGGACCTGTTGCACCTGCGCGGCGATTGGCAAACTGAGCAGGCCGGGCCCGCAACCAACGTCCAGCACGCTGTTCACACCGTTCAGGTCGAGCCGCGCCAGGAATGCCTCGCTGTAGTCGTCGTGCCGACGCTTCCAGCTGGACTGCGTCGCCCGCGCATCCCACGCGCTGGCGGGCTTGGCCTGGAAGCCGCAGGCCAGCAGGTGCTGGCGGTAGCGGGCCATGTGATCGATGGGGGCTGGAGGTGTGGTCATCAGGACAGTGACTGCAGGTCAGGAAGGGCAATGGCTATGCGCGAGGCATCGACGTTGTAGAGCTGCGCCAGTCGTTCGGGTGTGGCGACCTCGCGGGCGGGACCGAGCGCGTGCAGGCTTCCGTTGGCCATCAAGGCAATGCGGTCTGCCACCTGCAGTGCATGCTGCGGTTGGTGTGTGGACAGCAACACGCCGATGCCGCGATCGGCGAGGCTGCGCACGGTGTCGAGAATGCGCAGCTGGTTGCCGAAATCGAGGCTGGCGGTAGGTTCATCCATGATCAGGATCCGTGCACGTTGCGTGAGTGCGCGCGCTATCAACACCAGTTGGCGTTCACCGCCACTGAGGGTGTTGACCACGCGTTGCGCCAATGCGGCGATGCCGAGCTGATCCAGGCAGTCAAGGGCAATTTTTTCGTCCGCACGCGTGGGCGTGGCCAATAAACCAAGATGGGCCGCGCGGCCCATGGCAACGACTTCCAGCACCCGCCAGGCAAAGGCGAACGGCGCCGACTGTGGAACGTACGCCAGCTGCCGGGCGCGTTGGTTGCGGCCAAGCAGATGCAGCGGCTGCCCCTGCAACGCAATCTCGCCAGAAATGGCGGGGAGCAGGCCAAGTAGCGTGCGGAACAGCGTGGTCTTGCCGCAGCCATTCGGGCCCAGCAGGCACAGCACTTCGCCTGCATGAAGGTGCAGGTCCGAAGGCTCGCCCAGGGGCTGCTGGCGATGGCCTACCGTCAGCCCGCGTGCCTGCAGGAGAACGTCGCCCATGCTCATGCCCGGCTCTCGCTGCGTGCCAGCACCAACAGGAAACACGGCACACCGACGAACGCAGTGAGAATGCCGAGCGGCAGCTCTATCGGAGCCAAGGTCCGCGCCAGCGTGTCGGCGGCGAGCAGGAAGCTGGCACCCAGCAGCAGGCTGGTTGGCAACAGCCGACGGAAGTCGGCGCCCACCAGCAAGCGCGCGATGTGTGGCACCACCAGCCCGACCCAGCCGATGATGCCGGCCAGTGACACAGCAGCCGCTGTGCATAGTGTTGCTGCGGCAATCAGCGTCCAGCGTAGCGGTGTGACCGCTACTCCCAATGCGCTGGCTTCCTCATCACCGAGGCTGAGCAGGTTGATGCGCCAGCGCAGCAACAGCAGCGGTAACAACCCGACCAGCAGCAGCGGTGCGGTGACGCGCAGATCATCAAGGACAACGGCATTCAATCCGCCAAGCAGCCAGAACGTGATTGAAGGAAGCTGGGTGTAAGGGTCTGCAAGCAGCTTCAATAGCGAAATGCCGGCGCCCAACAGTGCCGACACGGCAACGCCGGCCAGCACCAGCACCAGTATCGGTTCATGTCGACGCACCAGCGCTGCCACCAGACAGACCAGACCGACCGCAGTCAACCCGCCGGCGAAGGCGAAGCCCTGCACCAGCAACAATGGCAGACCGAGGAACAATGCCAGCGACGCACCTAGCCCGGCACCCGCGGAGACACCAAGAATGTCGGGCGAGACCAGAGGATTGCGGAACATCGCTTGATACGCCGCCCCGGCAGCGGACAGCACCGCACCAATCAGCACCGCCGCGATCACGCGCGGCAGGCGGATATTCCATAGCGCCGCATGCACAGCGGGCGGACTTGGCTCGCCAATGCCAAACAGCTGCCAGCCTATTGCCTGCACCACGCACGCCGGCGATACAGGGAACTGGCCAACCGAGAATGCCAACAGGATCATTGCCGCCAGCAGCACCCAGCCGCCGGCATGCCATGCCCAGCGCGGCATCGGGCGCACCCTCATTGGCGACCATCCAGGCTGCGCACGATGTCCGCTGGTAGCGGCTGATCCCAAAGCAGTTGATGCAGCGCGTTGATGCGCGTGCGCAGTGCGGCAGGTGCAAGCGCCGGCGATGCACCGGGATGCAGCCGCGACAGCAGCCACGGCAAGCCTGGTAGGCGATTGACGCCGGGCGGGCCATCCAGCCAACCGAACGGTAGTGACGGTGCGCAATGCAAGCGCCCTTCGCGCACCGCACGCAGGCTGCGCCAACGTGCGTCCTGTGCCGCGCTTGCGGCAAATGCGGCGTCCTGGGTAAGGATCACGTCCGGGTCCCAGGCCAGCAGTTGCTCCAGCGAGACACGTGCCAGCCCCCCTTTGCCAGCCGCGGCAGCAACATTGCGGCCACCGCAGAACTCGATGACCTCGGTGTTGATCGAACCGGACAGGCCACTTTCCAGCCCATCGCTGCCGCGCCCGTAGTAGACAGTCGGACGCGAGGTAGCGGGGCGGGCGGCAAGCACCTCGCGCACCAACGCCAGCTGTGCTTCCGCTGCCTGCGCCAGCGCCTCGCCACGCGCGGTCACACCAAACAGCTTGCCGACATGGCGCAGCTGTGCAGGATGATCGGGCAAGCGTCCTGCAACCAGCTCGACCGGAATTCCGGTCTGCTGCCACACCCGCTCGGCGGAGTCACGGTAGCTCGCGTCGAAATCACCGGCATCCAGCACCAGATCCGGCTGCAGCTCAAGCAGGCGTTCCAGGCTGACGGTGCTGCCGCGTCCGGCAAGACGGCCGACCATCGGCAGGCCGCGGAGTGCCGTGGGCAGCAGCGCCAGCGCGCTTGGTGAAACCCGCATGGGCCAGCCCAGCAATCGCTGCGGCGCGATCGCCGCAACCAGCACCGCTGCCGGGGCACCGGCGGCAAACACGCGCTGCGGCGTGCCCTTCGGTTCGCCCAGGCGCAGCACGCGTTGTGCGGGCATTGCCAATAGTCGGCCTCCTGCAAACAGCAGTGGAGCCAGCGCGAAGGCCTGCAACAGGGCGCGACGTTTCATATCGCCTCCTGATCTTGCTGGCGGCAGCCATCCCACCAGTGCTGCAGGGCCGCGTCGGTGGCGGGAAGCTCAACCGCCATGCCACCGGTGAACGCGCGCCAGGCTTCCAGATAGGGAAGCTTCACTGCGGTGAGCAGCGGGATGCCGGCCAGCATCAGCGCCAACAGTTCGTCGGCCATGCCGCCGCCTTGCGACTCGAGCGTGCCGAACCGATTGGCAATCGCCAGCGCCGCCGGTTCCTGCGCGGCACGACGTAGTACGACACTGGCATCGGCAATGCCGCGCGGATCGAGATTGCAGCCACAGGCAGCAGCGCCCAGCGCCTGGCTGATGGGGTAGCGGGACTGCGGATCGGTTACGTCCATCAGTACCATGCGCTTGCCCGTGGCTGTTGGCGCATGAGGCAGGTGCACCAGCCCGCGGACGCGGTGCCCGGCTGCGAGCTGGCGGGCAGCAAAAGCCGCCAGCAGTCCATCTGGCTCACCGTTGCCGTCGTGCACGATGGCGGCGATGCGTGCGGGCTGCGCGCTGCTCATGCTCAGTACCTCCAGTTGGCATTGGCAAACCAGGTGCGGCCAGGCATGGGGTAGCCATCGGCCAGCTCATACCATTTGTCGCCGATATTGCGCACGCCCAGGTCAAAGCCGACGTTGCCACGCGGCGACCAGCTCGCCTTCAGGCCGCCGATGCCGAAGCCAGGCAGGGCACGCACCGGACGAGTGGTATCGGCATAGCTGACCTTGCGCCCTTGTTCGGCTTCCAGGCTGGCCTGCAGACGCAACTGCGGCAGCAGCTGCCAGCCAACGGCCATGAACAGGCGCTGGCGCGGGCTGTCGAGCAGGGCCACATCCCGGTTCTCGAGGTTGGTGCGCCGCAACCAGGTGTAGCTTCCCTGCAGGTCCCAGTCGCCGCCGATGCGCTGCTGCAAGCCCAGCTCCATGCCGACGTTGCGGGCGCGGCCAATGTTCTGCGCCTGGTTGCAGGTGCGCCCGCCGCACTCAGGCGAGGCAACAACGGCGGTCTGGATCAGGTCATCAATGCGGCTGTGGAACATAGCTGCCTGCAGTTGGCTGCCTTGCCACCAGCTACCGCGCAGGCCCAGTTCGAGATGGGTGGCATGCTCGGGGGCGAGGTCAGGGTTGGGCAGTGCGGCCCCCATGCGTGCCGAGTAGCGATCCTTGATGGTGGGGAAGCGCATGCGACGTGCGGCGCTGGCATACCACTGCTGCTCCGGTGCCAATTGCTGCACGTACTCCAGAACGGCATTGGTGGCATCGGCACTGCCGGTCGGCCAGTAGTAGACACGCTTGGCCTCGCGACGGTCATGGCCGAGGCCTGCGCGCAGGTGCGCGGTGTCAGTCAGTGCGATACGGTCTTCGATTGCCACCGAGGTGGTGACATCGCGGAAGTCCTTGGTCGGCGAGTGTGGGTTGCGCTCGCTGTGCTGGTCTTCCTTGTAATGCAATGCAAGCTGCAGCTGCTGGCGGGGCAGGGCGTCGCTTGCCAAGGTCAGCGAGCCGCCGATTGTCTTGTCGTCGTAGATGCTGGGGAAACTGGTGTTGTCCAGCGCGGTTTGATAGCTGCCGTCGGTGTAGGCCTCCAGTCCGTTGCCGTAGGTGTCGCGGTAGAGGCGGGTGCGCAAGGTCGTGTGCTGACCGAGCTGGGTATTGCCGATGAAGTACAGGCTGTCCTTGTCCCACCATGGCCAGCGCCAGTAACGGATGCCGCTGCGTGCGGTTCCCGTGTACACCGGGTTGCCCTTCTCGCCATCCTGGCGCGCGTAGCCGATGGCATATTCATCGCCCTCACGCGGCGTATAGCCGAGCTTGAATGACAGGCGGCGATCTTCGCGGTCGGCATTACGGCGGTCATCACCGGTGTCGGTAGGTACGCGCTTGTAATCGACGAACCCGTCCGGGAGTGGGAACTCATCCGCCTTCAGGATTGACCAGCCGAGCTGGTAGTACCAATCACCCTGGCGACCGCCGAGGTTGACCGCCGCCTTGCGCTCGCCGCCATCAGCGACGCCCAGCCGCAGGTCAGCCTCGAATGGACGCTCCGGCCGCCGGCTGATCAGGTTGATCGCCCCGCCGAGGATGTTGGGCCCATAGAGCAGTGAAGCAGCGCCACTGGCGACGTCGATCCGGGCCAGGTCGAAGGTGGTGAACCGACCGAAGTCGACATAGCCGTCGTAAGGCACGTACAGCGGGACGCCGTCGAGGAATACCGGCACCTGGCGGTGATCGAAGCCACGCAGGTAGACCATGTCCTCGTTGCGCGAATTGCGTGCCAGGCTGACGCCCGGCAGCACGCTGACTGCCTCTCCGACAGTGTTGCGGTCCAGCTGCTGGATGCGTTCCGCGTCCAGGTTGCGCTCGGCGACAGTGGGAGAGGTGCCGCGCTCGGCGTGGACATCGACACTGCCCAAGGTGAAAACCGGCGGGGCAGTCGCTGTATCGGCAGCTGCGGCCGACAGGGGGAGCAGAAGGGCTGACAGCGGCAGAACGAAACGGCAGGTGCGCATACTCGCATTCCTCGGGTTCGTTATATCCAAGATGATATAACGGTACGGTGAGGTCAACTTCGTGACCGATGCGGGGATTCTCAGGGGGGGAGTGCCGGAGCGTCCTTGATCGATGTCAAGCCGGGTGGAGATGGCGCGCGGCTTACACTGGGCACTGCTTCCGCCGCATGGACCAGACCAGATGAGCGAGACCGACCCCATGCTTGAGCTGAAAGGCAGCCTATGGCTGAAGGTTGCGGGGCAAAGTCTGGGCGGCCGTGGCCGCTTCGCCTTGCTGGGGTTCATTGACGCCTGCGGTTCGATCAGCCAGGCCGCCAAGCGGATGGGCATGACCTACAAGAACGCCTGGGACGCCGTGGAC
The DNA here is from genome assembly GCF_056760015.1 of Stenotrophomonas sp. STEN029. Lineage (NCBI taxonomy): Bacteria > Pseudomonadati > Pseudomonadota > Gammaproteobacteria > Lysobacterales > Lysobacteraceae > Stenotrophomonas > Stenotrophomonas sp. STEN029. The sequence continues at coordinate 35,217 of NZ_JBRREC010000013.1, forward strand.
GCCATGAACACGGCAGCCGGCGAACCCTTGGTGGCACGCAGCGTTGGCGGGCGTGGCGGCGGCGGTGCCCAGTTGACCGAGCGCGGACGCCAACTGGTTGCGCGCTTCGAGCAGCTGGAACGTGCGCACCGCGCCTTCCTGCAGTCCCAGCAGACTCCCGCCGGATTGGATGAGGACATGGCGTTGATACGGAGGATCGGCATGATCACGAGTGCGCGCAATCAGTTCCACGGCAGGATCAGTGCCGTTGCGGCGGGCGCAGTGAACGACGAAGTGCAGATCGAAGTCGCGCCTGGGCTCACGGTCGTGGCGACCATCACCCACGGCAGCATGGAATCGTTGGGGCTGGAGGTTGGCATGCCAGTCTACGCACTGGTGAAGGCCTCATCGGTGATTCTGGCGCACGATCAAGGCACGCGATGCTCCGCCCGGAATCAGTTCAGTGGCAAGGTTGCGAGAATTACAGGCGGCGCCGTGAATGATGAGGTTGTGGTGGACATTGGTCACGGTTGCAGTGTGGTTGCAGTCATTACCAGTGATAGCACCAGTTCGCTGGAACTTCGGGAAAGCGAACCGGTGGTGGTGCTGTTCAATGCTTCAAGCGTGATTGTGGGAGTGTCGACCTGATCGGCGAACAGCCCTGATTCTTGATCCTCCGGTCCCTTGGCAGGAAGCAGTGAAGGGTATGCGATGGGGAGGTGTCCCTATCAACCTGCCAAGAACCCCACCCGAAGCCAGCTGCGTAACACCCTGCGCCAGGAGTTGTTGCTCCGCGCCCAGACCCAACCGTAGGGTCAAGGGTCTCAGCTGCCAGCAGGTTGCGCGTCCAAGCCAGCGCAGTGATCGTAAGAGTTTATCTACCGGTCTGATGCCCATTACTAGTTGGGCCGCCTGACGTTGATATCGCTGCTTTCAGGACGTCCTGGCGCATTCCGAGTCTCCCTGGGCCAGCGGGGCAGCTGCCTGTACTGGGCGCGTGTTGGGGGCTGAAAAAAATCTTTCCCCTGCATTGATGGGCTGCTAGATTTACGCCGGGCTGCAGACCATGACTCTCGGCCCAGCCGGGCTGAGGGTAGCCCAAGGGGGAAGGTGGCAGGCTCCTGTCGCACTCCATGTTGCAGGTTTGAAGCGTTGATCCAGTGGGCAGGCCGCCAATGCGTGGACTGCCTCTTCGTGTGTGCAAGACAGGGGAAACATGGAATGAAACAGGCCACTGCCGTCCTTCGGCTGATGCATTGGGTGTGCGTATCGTTGCGTCAGGCGCAGCTGCCCAGTCTGTCCGCATATGCAAACAGGTCCTTCTTCAGCCGGATGGCATGCCTATTGGTGGCGCTGAGCGGCATCACGTTGTCGGCACCCGCTTTGGCGTCGGCTGGTTGCAACGCAATCAATGCACATTGGGGTGGCGGCCTGACACCAGTGGACCAGAATCTCTGGGAGGAGTACGCCTTGGAGCCAGGTGATGTCATTACCTATGACGTGACCAGCTCAGGGAGCGGAAACGCTAACCAGAATGATGGTGCGAGTGGCGCCGGCTTCGCGCTCTATGAGAACAACGCCGCGCAAGGTTCCGCCATCCTGCTGGAGGAATACACGTGGTCAGGTCATGAGCTGAACCAGCATGACTCGCATACCATCAGCACCAACCTGCCGACGTTCACCATCTATGCCTGGTCATTCGGGCCGCAGGGCGGCGTCGTTCAGGCGAAGGTGACCTGCCTTTCTGCTCCGAGCAACGTCTTGCTGGGCAATGCAACCGTGGCCCGTAGCGCTGGCGTGAACGCGCTGATCGGCATGCTGTCCTCCGTTGATAGCGACCCGAATGATTCGGCCACTTATACGCTTGTGTCCGGGGCTGGCAGCACACAACGCAAGCTTCAACATCTCCGGTTCCGAGCTGCGCATAAACGATGCCGCGCTGGTGGCAGCGGGCACCAAGTCCGTGCGTGTTCGCGCCACCGACTCGCATGCGCTGTTCCTTGAGAAGGAATTCCAGATAACGGTGGTGAACGATCTTCCGCCACCAACAATCAGTGCTGTTTCACCCGGCACCGGCCCCACCGCTGGAGGCACGCAGGTAACCATTACCGGCACACGCTTCAGCTCCGCATCGCCGGCCATCAAGTTCGGCGCGACCCTGGCAACGAGCTTTTCCATCGTAAGTGACACCCAGATCATCGCAACTTCGCCGGCATTGCCAGCAGGTTCGATCGACATTACGGTCACGACCTTGGACGGTACCAGCGCTACCAGCGCTGCCGATCGGTTTACCTATGTCAATGCCCCCACGGTCACATGGATTTCCCCCAACGTTGGGCTAACGGGCGGTGGCACCACAGTCACCATCAACGGCACCGGCTTTGCAGCAGCGCCCCACACCGGCGCGGTGAAGTTCGGTGCGACCAACGCGACCTACACCGTTATCAGCAACACCCAGATCGCGGCGACGGCACCTGCCAACTCGGCGGGTACCTACGACATCACCGTGACCAGCCCGGGTGGCACCAGTGCCACCAGCGCGGCGGATCAGTTCACCTATGTCGCTCCCCCCACGGTTACCTCGGTTTCGCCTGCTGGCGGGCCGACGGGCGGCGGTACTTCCGTCGTCATTACCGGTACCGGGTTTGCAGCGGTGCTCCCGACCGGTGCAGTGAAATTCGGCGCTACCAACGCGACCTACACCAAAAACAGCAATACCCAGATCACCGCGACGTCGCCCGCCAATTCGGCGGGTACCTACGACATCACCGTGACGAGCACAAGCGGTACCAGTGCTACCAGTGCCGCGGATCAATTCACCTATGCCGCTGCCCCAACGGTCACCTCGGTTTCGCCTACCGCCGGGCCGACGGGAGGCGGTACGACGGTCAACATCACCGGTACTGGCTTCGCAACGGTGCCCCCGACCGGCGCAGTGAAGTTCGGCGCCACCAACGCGACCTACACCATCATCAGCAACACCCAGATCGTGGCGACGGCGCCTGCCAATTCGGCGGGTACCTACGACATCAGAGTGACAAGCGTGGGCGGCACCAGTGCTACCAGCGCGGCGGATCAGTTCACCTATGTCGCTGCCCCCACGGTTACCTCGGTTTCGCCCACTTCCGGGCCGACGGGCGGTGGCACCACGGTCACCATCACCGGCACTGGCTTTGCAGCAGCGTCCCCCACCGGCGCGGTGAAGTTCGGCGCCACCAACGCGACCTACACCATCAACAGCAATACCCAGATCACCGCGACGTCGCCCGCCAACTCGGCGGGTACCTACGACATCACCGTGACAAGCTTGGGCGGTACCAGTGCTACCAGCGCGGCGGATCAATTCACCTATCTCGCTGCGCCCACGGTCACCTCGGTTTCGCCTACAGCCGGGCCGACGGGCGGTGGTATTTCCGTGATCATCACCGGTACCGGGTTTGCAGCAGTGCCCCCGACCGGTGCAGTGAAGTTCGGCGCCACCAACGCGACCTACACCATCAACAGCAATACCCAGATCACCGCGACGTCGCCCGCCAACTCGGCAGGTACCTACGACATCACCGTGACGAGCCCAGGCGGCACCAGTGCTACCAGCGCGGCGGATCAGTTCACTTATGCCGCTGCACCCACCGTCACATCGGTTTCGCCCACTGCCGGGCCGACGGGTGGCGGCACCACAGTCACTATCACTGGCACGGGCTTTGCAGTGATGGCCCCGACGGGCGCGGTGGCGTTCGGCGGTACCAACGCGACCTACACCATCATCAGCAACACCCAGATCGTAGCGACGGCGCCTGCCAATCTGGCGGGTACCTACGACATCACCGTGGCAAGCGCAGGCGGCACCAGTGCTACCAGCGCGGCGGATCAGTTCACCTATGTGGCACCTCCTACGGTCAGCGCCGTTTCGCCAAGCGTCGGACCGACTGCGGGCGGCACTGCAGTCGTCATCACCGGTACCGGGTTTGCCGCAGCCCCCGCTACCGGTGCGGTGAAATTTGGTGCGACGGCCGCTACCTATACCATCAACAGCAATACCCAGATCACGGCGATCTCACCGGCCAATCTGGCGGGCACTTACGACGTCACCGTGACTGCTGTTGGAGGCACCAGTGCGACCAGCGCGGCCGACCAGTTCATCTATCTCAACGCCCCGACGCTGACGTCGATATCGCCAACGGTCGGGTCGACCAGCGGCGGAACGACAGTCACTGTCAGTGGCACGGATTTCATCGCTGGCAATACTTCGGTGATGATCGGCAACGCAACCATCCCGGCCGGATCGGTGACGGTCATCAACACTGGTACGCTCAGCTTCTCCACTCCAGCGGCAGCAGCGGGGGTGGCCGGTATTACTGTCACTACCTTCGGTGGCGTCAGCCAAGCGAGCTCCGCGGGCGATTTCACCTATCAAACCCCACTGAGCATTACTGCCGATGCTGCCTCCGGATTGAAGGTTGGGGGGAGCTATTACCAATCCAATCCGGCTTCCGGGGGCGTGGCACCGTACGCCTACAGCCTGTATGCAGGCGCGTTCCCGCCTGGGACCACGCTTGATCAAGCAACGGGCATCGTGTCTGGAACACCCACCGTAGCAGGTAGCTTCAGCTACATCGTCGGGGTTCTTGATGGCGCCAGTGCTGCTTCGAACACCTCTATCACCACGGTATCCATTGGCAAGGGTGACCAGACCATCAGCTTCACCACGCAAGCGCCCGCAGCAGCGGTAGGAGGCACACCATATACGGTCGAGGCCAGCTCGAACTCAGGGTTGCAGGTCAACTACGCTCTGGATCTCTCCAGCTCCGGCTGCACCTTGGCTGGCAATACGGTCACCTTCATCGGCGTCGGCACCTGCCGGATCAATGCCAGTCAATCCGGTGATACCAACTGGAATCCGGCACCGCAGGCTCAGCAGAGTTTCGTCATCAACCAGGCACAGGGCCTGGGTCTCAGCATGAGCTTTGCACCTGCGTCCATGGCTGTGGGCTCCGAAGGAACACTGACGCTTGCCTTCACCAACCCAAACGCGAGCACCACGCCCTCCTTCAATGCGACGGTGGGGACGAGTGCTTCATTGCTCTTCCCGGGCATGGCGGTAGGCGGAAATTGTGGTGCCTCCGCATCAAGTACGGGAACGTCCACAGTGAACCTGGATGACCTGCAGATACCCGCGGGCGGTTGTACCGTGACGCTGACCTATCAGGCAACAGGCGCCGGCAGTGCGCAATTGATCTACTCGGGCAGCGTGATTCCGGGTTACCCAGCGCTGGGAAGCGCTGTAAGCAATCAGATCAACGTGCGGCCTTCGATAACCGCCATCTCACCAGCTTCTGGTCCGGCGGGGGAGGTGGTTACGATCACCGGTACCGGCTTCCTCGCTACGGCTGCGGGCAATCAGGTGCTTTTTGGTTCTGTTCCCGGCACGGTGACGGCCGCATCGGCAACCTCGCTGACCGTCACGACGCCCGTTACAGGTAGTGGTGCGGTCAATGTGACTGTTGTGGTCACTGGACAGACAAGCACGGACAACGTCAGCTACAACTTCATCGCCAAGCCGGTCGCGGGCGACAGGTCCGGTGTCACCGTGGCTTACAACACGAGCACTCCCATCGATCTCTCCAGCTCGATCAGCGGCGGGCCACACAGCAGTATCGCGATCGCCACAGCACCGGGGCATGGCACGACGACTGTTGCCGGCAACGTAGTGACCTATCTGCCGACTGTCGGCTACTTCGGTGCGGACAGTTTCACGTATACGGCCACAGGCGCGGGAGGTACTTCCGATGTCGCCACGGTGAGCCTCTCCGTCGCGACGCCAGCAGCTCCGGTGGCTGCAGACCTCGGCGGCATCGCAGTGCCACACAACAGCACGGGGCTGGCGATCGATCTATCAACGTCGATTACCGGTGTGCACAGCGGCATTGCAATCAGCGCCGGACCGACGCACGGAAGCGCGACGGTGGCAGGTGATGTGGTGACCTATGTGCCAACGGCGAACCATGCCGGTCCGGAGAGCTTTACCTATACCGCAACTGGTCCGGGCGGCAGCTCGGCACCGGCGCAGGTCAGTATCACGGTTGGTGTACCGTTGCTTGCAGTAGGCGCGGTGAGCGAGTCGGTTGACTACGGTGCCATTGCAGCGCTGATCAATCTGGATATCACCGGAAAGGCAACCTCGGTCGCAGTTGTAACTGCGCCAGCGCATGGAACGGCGACCGCCAACGGTACTGGTATCAGCTACACCCCGAACCCCGGGTATTCCGGTGCCGACAGTTTCACGTACACCGCGACCGATGCTTTCACCACCACCGCTTCGGCGCCAGTGAGCATTGCGGTCTCTGCCCCGGCGCTGGTCCTGGGGCCGGCAACCCTGCCGGCTGCTACTGCATCAAACACCTATGGGCAGGCGCTATCTGCCGATGGCGGCGCGGCGCCATATATTTACACTTCAACCGCGCTGCCGGCCGGCCTGAGCCTGTCCGCCGACGGTGAGTTGTCTGGTACTCCGACGCTTTCCGGGAACTTCAGTTTCGACATCACCGCAACGGATAGCAGCACCGGCAACGGCCCGTTCTCCGTCACCCGGCATTACACGTTGGTCATCAACGCCCCACAGCTGCAGCTGGATCCTCAGTTGCCGCCGGCGACCGGTGACCAGAACTACCACCAACAGCTAGGTGCACGTGGCGGCACTGCGCCGTACCGGTTCGCCCTGTCTTCCGGCAATTTGCCGCCGGGGCTGGCTTTGACCGAGTCCGGCGAGATAGACGGTGAGCCCACTGCGGCTGGCAACTATGACTTCAGCGTGCAGGTTGCCGATGCGAATGGCTTTACCGCCGTACAGGCCTATCGCTTCATCGTGCAGGCGGCTGGGCAAACCATCAGCAACTTCGTCGCCAACCCGGCCGAACCGGTGTATTCGCAGGGCGGTACGTTTGCCGTGAGCGCCACCGGCGGTGCATCCGGCAACCCGGTGACGTTTGCCTCGACCACGCCAACGGTGTGCACCGTAGGCGGTGCGAGCGTGACCATGCTCGCCGCAGGCACCTGCTCGCTGACGGCCGATCAGGCGGGCAACGCGATGTACCAAGCCGCTGCACAGGTGCGGTTGGATGTGACAGTTGCTGTCGCCATCCCGCAACTGTCCTGGCTGGATGCAATGACCAAGGTCTACGGTGAGCCCACGTTCGAGCTGCCCGAGCCACAGAGCAACAGCACGGGCGCCTTCAGCTTCACCAGTTCCGATCCAGCCGTTGCCACGGTGAGTGGGCGTACCGTCACCTTGGTGGGCGAGGGCACTGCCATGCTGATTGCCAGCCAGGCGGCATCCGGAAGCTATGCGGCCGCATCGGTGCAGCTGCAGTTGACGGTGAGTTCACGTCCCGACCCGACCCGTGATGCGCAGGTCAGTGGCGGCGTGCAGGCGCAGCTGGATTCCACCGTGCGGTTTGCGCAGGTGCAGAGTGACAACATCCGTGACCGCCTGCGCCAGGTACGTGGTGGCAGCAATGACAGCAACTTCAATTTCGCGCTGGCCTATGCCGGTAGCCAAAGTGCGTCTGGCCTGACGATGCCGGTCGGACGCGCCGCCGAAGCGGCACTGCCTGCACTGCCGGAAGGCTGGGGTCTGTGGTTGGCGGGTACGGCGACCTTCGGTAGCGCCGGTCGTGGTGGACGTGCGGGTGGCGGCTTCGACTTCAACACAGGCGGCATCACGCTTGGCGCTGACCGTGCTGTTGGAGAAGACGTACTGCTCGGCATGGCAGGCAGTTGGGGCAAGCAAGGCACCGACTTCGACGGCACGCCGTCCAAGGTTGACGCAGACCAGCATTCGCTGGCTGTTTATGGCTTGTGGCGGCTTGGAGAACACATGTTCGTCGATGGCATGTTGGCCAATGGCAGGCTGGATTTCGATCTCACCCGCTGGAGCGAGACGGTTGCTGCGAGCGCGCATGCCAGCCGCAAGGGCGATCAGTGGTTCGGGTCGCTGACCCTGGGCTATGAGCATCGCAGCCCCTCCGGAATGAGCGTCACGGGTTACGGTCGCTACGATGGCCACCGCGCTACGTTGGATGGTTACCGAGAGGCTGGCCTTGGCGTATACGACCTGGTCTATGGCCGGCAGCAGGTAGACAACAGTGCGTTGGCGGTAGGTCTGGAAGGCAGCCTTACATTCAAGCGCGAGCGTTTGAACTGGCGGCCGCATTGGAGCGTCGAGTACCGCAGCGCATTGGAGAACCGCGGCGATGTTTCGGTGAACTACGTGCAGCGGCCGCAGGGCACCGACTACATCCTGGCAATGCGCAGCTACAACGACGATATGTTCGCACTGGGTGCAGGCATGGACCTGCAATTTGACAGCGGCTGGATGTTCTCGCTGTTGCTTGGCCACGAACAGGGGCGCAATGCAACGCGCAGCAACAGCATCGGCCTGCAGGTACGTTACGGCCAGCAAGGTGCCTCCCAGTCGATGTACAGCGATCAGTACAGTGGCGGATCCTCTGCGGATCAGCGCAATCACTGCCGCGGGCCAACAACGCGTTGTACATCATCCGGAAGTTCGATCGGCGGCAGCCCGTCGCCCTGATGACAGGTCCGCACCGATGAAACGAAGGACATCGGTGCGGACGCATGAATGCGATGGTTGGATGACTGGCCATTCCCGGTTTGCTGCGCAGCGGCCGGGCAATGTGCTCGATGGGATGGTGCTACGGGATCTGCGTCGGACAGGTTGCTTGCCGAAACTATGGCTGCGGTTGGTCCAACAGATTGCGTTCCGCGGGGGGGCACAAGTTCCCGCTTGGACACGTTGTTGCCCGCGGCCTCGGGCCTGGTGCCAGGGCAGATGCTGGAACCGTGCGCGCTGCGCTATTGACCGAACCGAGGCACGCTGTTCGCACAAGGCCACTGCCGGCGCCGCATGGCGCCTTTGCGGTACGCTGTCGGAACTGGACGCATGCCGACACGGCGGAGTTGCATGAGAAGGAAATCGGTACTGCTCGCCGCCGGCGTCCTGGCAATAGCGGCGGGTGTTCTTCCATTGATCGGAGTGTCATGGGTGCAGCGCGAGCAGGCGCTGGGCGCACAGCAACAGCACCTGGACGATGTTGCTGCATCCACTGCAAAGCGCACCGAACGTACACTCGATGATGCCAAGCGCGCACTTGTACGCGCAGGCAGCATTGGTCCTACCGACTGCTCGCCCGCACACCTGAAGATGATGGGCCAGGTGGTTGCCGACGCGCGCAGCATTGAGGACCTGGGCTATTTCGTGGACGGAGAACTGGTATGCACCCGGCTTGGCGTGATATCGCCGCCGGTGCCGGCCGGTGATGCGGACCTGGATCTTGGCGACGGCAGCACGCTTTCGTATGCCGAGTTGCCGAGGTTGTTCAGGGGGGAGCCCCGGGTCGAGGTCCGACGCGGCGATTACGGGGTGCTGATTACCCCGGGCCGGCTTACCGACCTGGTGATCACTACGCAGGTCGTGTACGGCATTGCCAGTCGTGACGGGCGGGTTCTCGAAGCCTCTGGCGTCGTCCAGCCGCAGGTGATTCAGATGCTGCTTGCGGGCAACCAGCCGGGCACTGGCGGTCAATACGCATTTTCCTCCCGGCCGGTGGCTGGCCTCGTTGCCTTTGCGTTGACTGACACCGCGCTAACCGGGGCCACCGCAGGCTTGGAATGGCGTTACCTGCTTCCCATCGGCGCGGCAATCTCGCTGATACTGATCGGCCTCATCATCTGGGTGTCGAGGCAGCAACTGTCGCCGGCGAAGACGCTGGAGTTGGCGATCAGGAACAGGGAATTCGTGGTTCATTACCAGCCCATCATCAACCTGGCCAATGGACGGTGCATCGGAGCCGAAGCGCTGGTCAGGTGGCAGCGACCAGGTACGCCGATAGCTTCCCCGGACCAGTTCATTCCGCTGGCGGAGGCAACCGGTCTCATCTCACCGCTGACCGACCTGGTAATCGATGTGGGTGTGGCAGAGATGGGCCACTACCTGCGCGGACAGGAAGATGCCCATCTCTCAATCAATATCCCCGCCAACGAAATGGAGAGCGGGTGTTTCCTTCATGGTTTGAATGCAGCGGTAGCGAAGGCAGGTCTCCGGCCGCAGCAGATCTGGTTGGAGATCACCGAACGCGGCTTCATCAATGCAACAGCGGCTGCCGCGGTAATCGGCAATGCGCGCTCCCTCGGCTATCGGGTCACCATTGATGACTTCGGCACCGGCTATTCGAGCCTCTCCCTGCTTGAAGGCCTGTCGCTGGACGCACTCAAGATCGACAAGTCCTTTACCTGCGTCATCGGTGCTGATGCCGCGCAGAGCATCGTTGCTGATCACATCATCAACATGGCGCATGCACTGAAGCTGACGGTCATCGCCGAAGGGATCGAGACGCTGGAGCAAGAAGCCTATCTGAAGCATTCCGGTGTGCAGTTCGGGCAGGGCTGGCTCTACGCGAAGGCGCTTCCCATCCACCAGTTCCTGGCCTTCACGGCAGTGAAGGGGGTTTCGGTAGCCGAAACCTGACGTCGCACGGAATAGCAACGCGGCTTGAAGCCGCCGGCCTGACAGTCTTCAACCATCACGCGTCCGAAGGCGCGAGCGTGGCTACGCCAAGCTGATGTGCACCGGCACTGATTTGTAGGAAGGCGTGCCACTGGCAGGGTCGATGTAGCTCAATGGGATAAGGCAGTTCCCTTCCGGGTAATACGTCGCTACCGAGCCACGGGAAATCTGGTAGCTGACGGCAATGACGTTTTCCAGAACCCTGTCGTCCTCGTTGTCCAGCGCCGTCCTGATACGGATCCGATCCCCTTGCTGGATCCCGCGCTCGCTCATGTCTGCTTCGTTCATGAACACGACATCGCGGCGGCCGAAGACGCCCCGGTAGCGATCATCGAGGCTGTAGATCGTGGTGTTGTACTGGTCGTGGCTGCGGATGGTGGCCAGCCTCAGTACTGCGTTGTCGACGGGTTTCGGGTCTTCAGCCAGTCCCGGGAAGCGGAGGAACTCGGCCTTGCCCGATGCGGTGCGCCAGATGCGTTCGGTAGGTGGCAAAGGCAGGCGGAAGCCACCGGGAATCCGGATCCTGGCGTTGTAGTCCGAAAAATCGGGGAACACCGCTTCGATGGCTTCGCGTATCAGGTCATAGTCGGCCATCATTTCCATCCACTGCACGCGACTCGATGGCAGGGTTGCGTTGGCGATGCCAGCAACGATTGCCGGCTCCGAACGCAACTGCTCAGAGGCGGGTTTCAGCTTGCCCCGCGATGCATGCACCATCGACATCGAATCTTCCACGGTGACCGCCTGCGGCCCGGTGGCTTGAATGTCCAGCTCGGTTCGGCCGAGGCAGGGCAGGATGAAAGTGTTCTTGCAGACCAGCAGATGACTACGATTGAGCTTGGTCGCAACGTGTACCGACATCTCCAGGTTACGCATGCCAGCAAAACAGGCGTCGCCATCAGGTAGCGCGACTGCCAGATTTCCGCCGAGGCAGATCAGGACGGTCGAGCGGCCTTCGATGATGGCCTGCATCGCAGCAACGGCATCGTGGCCATGCTCGCCTGGCGCGCGGAAGCCGAACCGCTTTTCGATTCGGTCGATCATCGCGACGCTGGGCTTTTCGGTGATGCCGACGCTGCGGTCCCCCTGCACATTGGAGTGCCCACGTAATGGACAGATTCCCGCGCCGGGCTTGCCGAAGTTGCCACGCAGGAGCAGCAGGTTGGCAATCTGCTGGACATTCCTGGTGCCCGTGCTGTGCTGGGTGATCCCCATGCCGTAGGTGATGATGGTGGCGTTGGACTTGGCATAGGCCTGGGCGACCTTGCGCAGGTCGTCCTCAAGCAAGCCTGATTCGGACACGATTCCGTCCCAACTCGCCGCCTGCAGGTCTTTGGCGAGGGCGTCGAATCCCCGGGTGTGTTCTTCAATGAACGCGCGATCCAGAATGCCGGCGTTTCCGCCCTCGGCAGCGTCCATCTCCAGCAGGGCCTTCATGATGCCTTTCAGTGCGGCGGCATCGCCGCCTATGCGCGGCTGCAGATAGGAAGAGGCGATCTCCGTTGCCCCGAGCGTCGCCATCTCCAGCGGGTCCTGCGGATCGGCGAAGCGTTCCAGGGCGCGTTCGCGCAGTGGATTGAGCACGATGATGGGAGCGCCGCGGCGTGCAACCTCATGCAGCGTACCCATCATGCGGGGGTGGTTGGTCCCCGGATTGTGTCCGATGGAAATGATCAGCTCGCAGGCGTCGAAATCATCCAGGGAGACGGTGCCCTTGCCGATCCCAATCGATGACGGCAAGCCAACACTGGTGGCTTCGTGACACATGTTGGAGCAGTCAGGGAAATTGTTCGTCCCGAATTCACGAGCGAAGATCTGGTAGAGGAAAGCAGCCTCGTTGGAGGCGCGCCCGGAGGTGTAGAACTCGACCATGTTCGGGTCTGGCTGTTCGCGCAGGATCTGCCCTATCCGGCTGAGCGCCTCATCCCACTCCACCGCCTCATAGATGTCCTTGTCCGGGTTATAGGCCAAGGGATGGGTCAGGCGCCCTTGGTCTTCCAGCTGGAAATCTGTCATTTCCAGAAGTGAAGAAACGGTATTTGCCGCGAAGAACTCGGGGGTGACCCGCTTCTTGGTGGCTTCCCAGGTCACGGCCTTCGCGCCGTTCTCGCAGAACTGGAAGGTCGAGGTGTGCTTGCGGTCAGGCCACGCGCAGCCGGGGCAATCGAAGCCTTCCGGCTTGTTGGTCCGGAACAGCGTGATCGCAGCTTCCGGGGCGGCCATCTGATCACTGATCGCCTTGGCCGTTGCCCGCAGCGCCCCCCAGCCGCCTGCCGGAGCATCGTATTTGCGAATACCGGGGACGTCCTTCTCGCTCATGGTGATGTCTCACTCTTGTATTGGCACATCAAGGAAGGGGAGGGACAGCCTGAATCCGTGGTCCGGCCAGGACGATCCGATCTGGTCACTTGCGATGCGGGCCTGAAAGGCTGCTTTTGGCCAGCAACGCAGAATCAAGTCGAGACGAAGTGATCATCAAGCGGACCTCCCGGGTGGTAGCAACCGGACTTCATCCCGGTCAACGCGGCACTCCGAGCCATGGTTGCAACACTGAGCGTATGAATGTTGGCTTCATGTGATTTCCAGAACGGGCTTCTCTGGCTTTGGCCTGTTCGCTGCCTCCTATGCCTCGGCATTCCCTAGTCAAATCCAAGCAATCGCTCTGGATGTGAGTACACGTTGAATCGGTCACGGCGGGCGAAACCGATCAGGCAGATGCCGGCCGCGCTCGCCAGGTCGATGGCAAGTGCTGTCGGCGCGGAAACGGCAGCAACAACCGCCATGCCAGCGTGCGCCGCCTTGCTCACCATTTCATAACTGGCCCGGCTCGATATGAGAACCAGGCCGGCGTCGGTCGATACGGAACCACGCCGCAGGCCGCCCACCAGCTTGTCCAATGCATTGTGCCGGCCGACATCTTCGCGAACATGCGTGATCCGACCATCCGCCTGCACCCAGGCCGCAGCATGGGTGGACCCGGTAGCCACGTTCATGGGCTGCATTCTGGGAAGCGACGACAGGGCCAACCGCAGTGAAGCAAGCGGAAAGGTCGAGGGCCTCTCGATTGGCGGTATAAGCCGCATGACGTCCTCCAGCAGTCGTGCGCCACACAAGCCGCAGCCGCTGCGGCCAGGTAATGCACGGGCAGAAGCGGCTTGCAGGGAGGCAGCAGGTGCTGTGCTGGCCACCTGCATGCGAAGTTCGACGCCTTCGATGCAGGGGCTTACCTCGATCTCGATCAACTCGGCCGCATCGGTGATCAGACCTTCGGTCAGCGAGAAGCCCAGCGCCAGGTCTTCAAGATCTGAAGGTGTGGTCATCATTACCGAGAAGGGCACACCGTTGTAATGCATCGCAACGGGCACTTCCTCGGCTACGCTGTCGACGATGGTGCTCCGCTCCCCCTTGCACCAGCGGAGTGTTCGTCTCGCGGCGACTCCCGGAGGCATTTCGTCGGCAGCAGTTGGATCGACTCTGGACATGCGGGCGGCGACCTGACGGCGTGGCTGGGCGATGTGGAGTTCTGGAGCGTGCGTCCTGGGTCGAAGAATAGCGCAAGCATGTGATGGGCGTGCCCAGGCGGGTGCGACACCATGTAACGCCCATCGGTCGGGTCGGTTGCCTATCAGGTGCTGGCCAAGGCAAGCTTGGTGAATCGTCGGCGGGGAAATTGTTTGCCCCATGGCTGCCATGAAGCAGCCGACAGCATCCGCCTTTTATAAAAGCGTTGGGGAAACGCAGACCACCATGGTGACCACAACAGGCTCCACAATCGTCGTTTGCCTTGCTGCCTGTGCCGTCCTGGTCCTCTGCGAGTACCGTGGCTGGAAGCTTGGCAAAGTTTTGCTGAAGATCCTCGCCAGTACGGCATTCCTGGCCTTGGCACTTCAGCTCGACGCGACAGCATCTGCCTATGGTCAATTGATCCTGGTCGGACTGGGGCTTGGGTGGGTAGGGGACGTCTTGCTGCTGTCCCAGAAGAGCCAGCTTTTCCTGCTTGGCTTGGCCAGCTTCCTGCTTGCGCATGTGGCTTATGCGATAGCGTTTGCATCGCTGCCCTTTGCCAGCACGACGCTGGCGATAGCGTTCGCCGTCATCGGCTGTCTTGGAATCGCGGTAATCGCGTGGCTCTGGAGCTATTTGAAAGCCTTTTATCGCGTCGCGGTTGTGGCGTACGTGATAGCTATCGTTGCCATGTGCGCCCTGGCGATCGCCGCAAGCGCTGCCTCCGGAACGTGGCGGCTTGCAGTTGGTGCGGTGATGTTCGCGATCTCCGACATCGCTGTTGCCCGCAATCGTTTCGTCGCACCGGGTGCCAGCAACAAGCTCTGGGGACTGCCCCTCTACTATGTTGCCCAGATCATCCTCGCCTCGTCAGTTGCCGGAGTGCAAGCAAGCGCAGGCTGATTGCGACAGGGATACCAGCCCGGTACTGCAATGCGTCCGCCGACGAGCGACAATCCAGTGGAACGCCCAACCATGAGCACGCTCGCATGGGACTTCTGACCTTCAGCCTGAACATCACCCTGGACGGTTGCATCGACCATCAGGAGGGCATCGCCGACGACGAGACACACGCCTTCTTCAGTCGCCTTATGGATGAAGCCGGGGCGATGCTCTGGGGACGGGTCACCTACGAGATGATGGAGAGCTACTGGCCGGCAGTTGCTCGCGGCGAAGTGGAAGCCACGCAGGCGATGCGTGACTGGGCGATCGGGCTGGAGGTCAAGCCGAAGTACGTGGTGTCGTCGGTGCGAACAGCGTTCCCTTGGACCAACAGCCACCACATCGGCGGGGACTTGCGCACGAGCGTGCAGAAGCTCAAGGAGGCGACGCCGGCTGGCGTGCTGCTCGGTAGCGGCATGCTCGCTACCGAGTTGGATCGGCTGGATCTGATCGACGAGTACAAGTTCCTCGTTCACCCCAGGATTGCCGGGCACGGCCCGACGCTTTACCAGCGCGGGCTGGCCAAGACGCGACGGCTGGAGTTGGTTTCATCGACGCCGTTGCACAACGGCGTAGTTGCCGTGCACTACCGGCGTGCGCGCGGCTGACCATGGCCTGCAACGTAACGCAAAGTCTTTGCAATCTGGCGAATACCCGAAGCTGGCCCGGAAGCCAGCTTTTGGCGGCCGCCAAATCCTTGTCCCGGGTGCGCTGCGCTTACCCGGGCTACGTAGTTCAGGCCACTAGTTCGCGACGAACGATCTCTGCCCCGGCACTGAGTGCATGCAACTTGCCTCTGGCCACTTGCCGAGGCAGCGGTGCCATACCGCAATTGGTGGACGGATAGAGCTTGTCCGCATCCACGAACTGCAGTGCCTTGCGCAGGGTACTCGCTACATCCTCTGGGGTTTCAATGATGTTGCTGGCCACGTCGATTGCACCCACCATCAACTTCTTGCCGCGTACCAGCTCGATCAGATCAATGGGAACATGCGAGTTCTGGCATTCCAGCGAGATGATGTCGATATTGGACTGTTGCAGCTTCGGGAAGGATTCCTCGTACTGACGCCACTCCGAGCCCAGGGTCTTCTTCCAATCAGTGTTGGCCTTGATGCCGTAGCCGTAGCAGATGTGTACGGCGGTCTCACACTTGAGTCCTTCGATGGCGCGTTCGAGTGCGGCAACGCCCCAGTCATTGACTTCATCGAAGAAGACATTGAAGGCCGGTTCGTCGAACTGGATGATGTCGACGCCCGCTGCCTCCAGCTCCCTGGCTTCTTGATTGAGGATTCTGGCAAACTCCCAGGCAAGCTTCTCGCGACTCTTGTAGTGATCATCGTAGAGCGTATCGATCATCGTCATCGGCCCAGGCAACGCCCATTTGATCGGCTGCCTGGTCTGCTGGCGCAGGTACTTGGCATCTTCGACGAAGACCGGCTTCTGCCGGCTGACGGCGCCCACGACGGTTGGCACGCTGGCGTCGTAGCGGTTGCGGATCCGTACCGTCTCGCGTTTTTCGAAGTCAACACCATCCAGGTGCTCGATGAAGGTGGTGACGAAGTGTTGGCGGGTCTGCTCACCATCGCTGACGATGTCGATTCCTGCCTGCAACTGTTCGTGCAGCGATAGACGCAGGGCATCCTGCTTGCCTTCAAGCAACTCTTCGTCCTGCAGCTTCCACGGTGACCAGAGCTTCTCGGGCTGGGCAAGCCAGATGGGTTTTGGCAGGCTGCCGGCGGTTGAGGTAGGCAACAATTTCTTCATGGCGGGTAGATTCATTTTCCTTGGAGTGATCAGAGCGGGCAGGCAGCGGCCCACCGTTCCAGCGTCTGCCGGTGCGGCTTGATGAAATGCTCTTCGGTGAAGCGTCCTTGCTTGATCGCCAGCTGACTGCGTTCTTCACGGTCATAGACAATCTTTGTCAGGGAGTAGTCCTGGTGCTTCAGGCTGGGCTGGTAAACACTTCCTGCCGCAGAGTTGGCGTTGTAGATCTCGGGCCGGTAGATCTTCTGGAAGGTCTCCATCGTGCTGATGGTGCCGATCAGCTCCAGGTCGGTGTAGTCGCCCAGCAGGTCACCAAAGAAGTAGAACGCCAGCGGCGCAACGCTGTCCGGCGGCATGAAGAAGCGGACCTGCATTCCCATCTTCGCGAAGTATTGATCGGTTGAGGAAAGCTCGTTCTGCAGGTACTCCACGCCGAGCGCGGGGTGGTGATTGGCGGTGCGGTGGTAGATCTTGCTGCTGGATGCGCTGATGCAGATCACCGGCAGCTTGTTGAAGTTCTCCTTGTAAGCGCGCGAATTCACGAAGTGCTTGAACAGCTTTCCGTGCAGGTCGCCAAAATCATCCGGTGTGGAAAAAGCTGTCCGGTTGCTGTTGTAGTCCGGCAACAGCACACTGAAATCATAGTCACGCACGTAGGACGAGAAATTGTTGCCAACGATTCCTTCGATGCGTGTCTTGGTCTGACGGTCAACGATGCTTGTCTTCAGTATCTCGATCAGCGGAAATGCATCGGTCTGGCCTGCGCCCGGTACGTCCATCTCGGCCGAGATGATCTCAAGCTCAACGGAATAGCGGTCTCCCATCGGGTTGTCCCAACCGGCAAGGCTGTTGAACCGGTTGTCTATCATCCTCAGCGTATTGCGCAGGTTTTCCTGGCGACTGTTGCCCCTGGCCAGATTGGCGAAGTTGGTTGTCAGCCGCGTACTGTCCAATGGCTGGTAGTTTTCATCGAAGCGGATGCGCTTGAGGCTGAATTCAAAACTGTCTTTCATGGCGGTGCACTACCGTAGGTTCTGCGGATAGGGGCCGGCACAGCGCTGCGCTGATGCGGCAGGGGAGTTCGCTTTCAGGCAGCGACGATGGCTCTGGTGGGGCGTGCTTCGGTGCCGCGTGTCAGCTCGATGACCGGCAACGCGCGTTGAACCGCCAGCCTGGCCCGTTCAAGCAGCTCCGCGTTGTGCAGCGTGTGACCGGCAAAGTCCCTGTCGGTCGCGTACACGCCCAGCGGCAAGGTTCGTGCCTGGAAGAAGCTGAAAAGTGGCCGCAGCTGGTGGTCGATCATCAGCGCATGGCGCTCGCTACCGCCGGTGGCGGCCAACAAAACCGGCGTGTCGATCAATGCGTCCTGATGGATAAAGTCGAAGAAGTGCTTGAAGAGTCCCGTGTATGAGCCGCGATAGACCGGCGTCGCCACCACCAGCACATCCGCCTGCTCGACTGCTGCCAGTCCGAGTTCCACCGTATCGGGCAGTTCGCTGCGTCTGACCGTGCCGGCCATGTGCCGGGCTAGCTGGCCCAGCTCGACGAGCTGGGTTTCGCAGTGAACCTCGGCTGCAATCAGCTTCGACAGATGCTCGCCCAGGGCTGCGGCCTTGGAGGGGCGCTGCAGCCCGCCGGAAACGGCGACGACGCGAAGTGGGGGAGGGTGTGTCATTTCTGCCTTCATGGCGGCTGGATCGTCAGTCAGCTGAATGGAGCAGCTGGTGAGGTTCGATCCTAGTTACAGATTTCCATGAGGTAAAATGGTTTAATTTCACGATTCCATGAAGAAAATTCATTCACATGCTTGAGCGCATCCATCTGAGCATCGTCCAGCAGGTCGAAAAGCAGGGCTCGTTGACTGCGGCCGCGGGCGTGTTGAACCTGACCCAGTCAGCCCTCAGCCATAGCATCCGCAAGCTGGAACAGCAGCTGGGTACCGACATCTGGCTGCGCGAAGGTCGAAGCCTGCGGCTCACCCAATCCGGGCAGTACCTGTTGGCGGTGGCCAACCGGGTGTTGCCACAGCTGGACCTGGCCGAAGAGCGCCTGGGTCAGTTCGCGCAGGGTGAGCGCGGTGCACTGCGCATCGGCATGGAATGCCACCCCTGCTACCAGTGGCTGCTCAAGGTGGTATCGCCCTATCTGGCTGATTGGCCGGACGTGGACGTGGACGTCAGGCAGAAGTTCCAGTTCGGTGGTATCGGTGCGCTGTTCGGCTACGAGATCGATCTGCTGGTCACGCCCGACCCCTTGTTCAAGCCGGGCCTGAAGTTCGAGCCTGTGTTCGACTACGAGCAGGTGCTGGTCGTGGCCAAGGACCATCCATTGGCGTCGGCGGCTTACGTGAAGCCGCAGCAGTTGGCCCGCGAGGTCCTGATCAGTTATCCGGTGGACATCGAGCGCCTGGATATCTACAGCCAGTTCCTGCTGCCGGCAGGCATCACTCCCCTGCGGCACAAAGCCATCGAAACCACCGACATCATGGTGCAGATGGTGGCCAGTGGCCGCGGCGTGGCCGCGCTGCCACGCTGGTTGGTGGAAGAATATGCAAGCAGGATGGACGTGGTGCCGGTGCGGCTGGGCGCACGCGGGATCGCCAAACAGATCTTCCTCGGCGCGCGTGAAACGGACACCAGCATCGATTACGTGCGCGCCTTCATCGAGCTGGCCCGGCACTCAACCGCTGTGGCTGCCTCGACTATTGGGCAGGAGCAAGCAACCAGATAGGTTGGTTGAACCCCGAGCAATAACGTCATGGAACCACGCCTTGCCTCGCCCGTTCGATCAGAGCGCGTGGGGGGCTGAATCGAAAGCCACCACTGCAATACCTTTGAATCATCCCGTCATGCATAGCCTTCCGAACAACATCACTGCTGGCTACTCGTTGGAAGTTGGCGCCAAGGCCATTCCAGCGCTGACTGCAGCTGCTGCCCGGATAGCGCCCGGCTCAACCATTTTCATTCCCTACCTGCCGGGTGAAGACAATGCCGCCCGACTGGCCGCTGCCGCGACAGTTCGCGGATTGGGCTTTGAGCCCCAGCTGCATATACCGGCGCGCCGAATCGCCTCGCTCGCTGAGCTGGAGTCGTTCATCGCCCGGGCGGTCCATGAGGCGGGTGTGGAGCGTTGCTTCGTGATTGCCGGGGATTCGCCCAGCCCCAAGGGACCGTTTGCCGATAGCGCGTCATTGATTGAAACCGGTGTGCTGGAACGCTCAGGCATCAAGCTTGTTGGCGTGGCCGGGCATCCTGAAGGTCACCCGGTGATGAGTGAAAGCCAGCGCTGGCAGGTGCTCGAACGAAAGTGCAGCAGCATCGAGAACCGTGGCATGGCACCGCTGATCGTCACCCAGTTTGGCTTTGATGCCGACATCGTGTTGAGGTGGCTGGCCGCGCTGCGCGAGCGCGGCATCGGTCAGCCAGTGCGGGTAGGGGTGCCAGGCCCAGCAGGGATTGCCGTGCTCGCGCGCTATGCGGCGATGTGTGGTGTCAGTGCAAGCGCGTCGATCTGGTCCAAGTACGGCATCTCGATCGGCAAGCTGTTTGGAACGGCCGGGCCGGATCGGTTTGTTGAGCGCCTGGCCCGCGGGCTGACGGAAGCGCATGGAACCGTAAGCCTGCATATCTTCCCGTTTGGCGGCATCGACCAGTCCCTGGAATGGGTTGAGCACTACCGCAACCAGCGCTGATGGCCGCTACGACGCGGCTTTGCGGCTCTCGGGATGAAATGACGTGGCCAACGGCAGGTGCGATCATGCGCGCTTGTCACCGCGTAGAGACGGCATGCAGGAGCAAGCAAAAAAACTGTCCGTAATGGTGGTGGAGGACGACGATGAACTGCGCGAGAAGATCCTTGTTCCCGGGCTGAGGCAGGCGGGCTTCGAGGTCCATGGCGTGAGCTGTGCAATGGACTTGTACCGGGCGTTGAGTCTCCGTCCCCATGATCTGTTCATCGTGGACGTCGGCCTGCCGGATGAGAGTGGCTTCATGGTCACGCAGCATCTGCGCAAGCTTGGTGATGTGGGCATTGTGATGCTGACCGGTCGGCGCGGCTCGGAGGACCACGTTCGCGGGCTGGAAGAGGGGGCGGACGCCTATCTCTCCAAGCCGGTGAATATCGATGTGCTTGCCGCCACAGTGCGCAGCGTCCTGCGGCGGACGTCACCGGGTATGCACACACCCCTTCCGCGTGATCCAGCCCGGGCAGGATGGGGCTTGATCGCACAGGGCTGGCGCCTCTTGTCGCCTTCGGGGACAGAGGTGGCCTTGTCCGAGGGGGAGCGCCTGTTCCTTGTCATGCTGGATGACGCCAACGGAGGCGTGGTGGCACGGGACCTTGTCCTCCAGCATCTGGGCAGCGGAGGAGAGGACTTCGATCTCCACCGCCTTGAAATGCTGATCCATCGCCTGCGACGCAAGGTCCACGCCACGACCGGAAGCGAGTTGCCGCTTACCACGGTCCGCGGGATCGGCTATCTCCTGCTCCTGTAGACAATCTCTGCCTTCGGCAGTCCGGCTCCGCGCCCTTTGCAGAGTTGCTGGCAACTGTTCCATCCTAATGTCGGACGGAGAGAAAGGCGAAGAGATCAGGGATGGACAAGAAACTGTCGGTGCCAGCTGAAAGCGTGTGGGGCGTCGGCCCGCGGCTATGGCGGGGCTTGCTGGAATGGTTGCGTGACGTACCCATCGCCGATCCGGTCAATCGGCGCAATGCGCCCATGCTCCAGCTGATCGCCTTTCTTCTGGCGGCATTGCCGGCGGCGGCCTGGTGTTACCGGGCATTCCTGGTGGACATTCCCTGGCGACCCGGTGAAGTGACCAGCATGGTGCTGAGCCTGTCCGTGATCTGCGTTTCGGCGATGAGCTTCTTCCTCATTCGCAAGGGGAAGTTTGAGGCCGCAGCATATGCATTGCTATGCATCTTCAGCGTGACCTTGATTCCTGCGTATTTGAGCTCCGGCTTTGGAGCGCAGCGTTTTGATCAACCCGTACTGGCGATCTGGCTGGCTATCGCGGCGCTGATTGTCGGGCGCGTGGCGCTGTGGTTGATGTTCCTGTGCATCACCATGGCCTTCTTCCTGGGCATATGGGTCGACATTGGCCGTCAGGGGGAAGCGGCTGCGCTTCTGGGCGACGCTGCCTTCAGTACAGCGATGTTCCTGATGATCGCGGTCGTACTTGACCGAAGTTCGGCAGCGCTGCGTGAGAGCTTTCTCGAGGCAAGACGGCGCGGGGACGCGCTGGATACTGCCAACCAGCGTCTGAGCGAAGAAATGGCTGAGCGCGAGAGGACCTTCGCGCAGCTGGTCCAGGCACAGAAGATGGAGGCCGTCGGCAGGCTTGCAAGTGGCGTCGCCCATGACTTCGGCAACGTCCTGGCGGTTGCAGGCGGCTACGTACACAGCGGTCTACGCAGCGATGATGGCGTGCGGATGCGCGAGTCCCTGATTGGCGTGGATTCGGCGCTGGCACGTGCCAATCTGATGACGCGCAGGCTGCTGTCCCTGGTGCACCATGAGGATGGGATCGAGGAGTGGTTCGAGCCCGGTGAAGCGTTGAAGGCGCTCCTGCCAATGGTGCGGCAGTTGATGGGACCGGAGGTGAACGTTGACATGGAACTGGAAGCTGATCTGCCGCCTGTGTTCTTCGACCGGATGCAGTTCGACCTGATGGTCCTCAACGTGGCCGCGAACGCGGATCACGTGATGCCCGCTGGTGGCGACTTCACTCTGCGGGCACGAAACGATGGCGGTCGTTTTGTGCTGGATCTTGCTGACACCGGCACAGGCATGGAGGCAGAAGTGTTGGCACGCGCTTTCGAGCCCTTCTTTACCACCAAGCCCCGGGGGCAGGGCAGCGGGCTTGGTCTGTCCGTTGTGCAAGACCTGCTCGTGCGTGCGGGGGGAAGTGTCAGCGCGCACAGCGATGTTGGCATCGGAACAACGGTTTCCATGCACTTTGCCAGCGACCTCGCAGATGCTCCCGACACAGTGCCCGAAAGCGGGCGGTGAGCGCGATCGTCCACCGGCCCGGTGCCTGCTTCGGGAATCCGCACCTGCTCGCCAGCAATGCGGATTACGAGATGTAGGCGACCAGTCGTTTGCCTATGGCTGCCACCATGCTGGAGAGAAGGTCGACGTCCGCTGGCTGCTGCAGGTCCAGCGCCCGCTTCAACGATGGCGTGGGAATGCTCAGGCTTCTCGCCAGCGCCTCGTGGGTGACCCGGCTTCGAACCATTTCATTGTGCACCAGCACCTTGAGGGACTCGCCTGCCGACAGATTGATGTTGACACCCTTGCTGGGCTTGGTCCGCGGCAATGGAACCGGCATTCCTGCGTGGAATCTTCTTCGTATCTCTGATCTCAGCGCGGAACCCAGGATCTTCTCCATGTGAGCTGCACTCGAAGTGGCAATCTCTGGCCAGTCCGTCAAACAGATCACGGGTTTGGGGGACTGATCTTCGGCTCTGACTGGGTATACGAACATATACAGGTTCGGGCGACGCAGCTGGATCGGCTGCGCGGACCTCATGTGGCGGGACGATGATCCTGTGCCTGAATCTATTGATCGAGTCCCTGTATTGCACGCACCAATATTCACCCATCAAGTGAATATTGGTGAGTTGGTTCCGGTGCGTTTCATATGATCCCTGATATGTCACGTCCCCAGATCAGCACGGATCTCGCCGGTCACTGCCACCGGACCTACGCAGGTTCCGTGATCCGTGGCCGTCGCAGAAGAGGGCGGTTCAATGGGAACTGCGCGGCGAGATCTCCTGCAAGTGGGGTCCCCAAGGAGCGCTGCAGCTGGGTTTAGCTGCAGTCGGCGACTATCGTTGCGACGCTGCAAGCGCCAAATCCAGGTGGCAACTGCTCGAAGCGGCCACTGCTTGCTGAAGAAGCCATGAAGCTTGGATAAGAAGACATGGCCACCAGTCTGCTGCGGCCAGACACAGGCTACAGGTAAGAAATCAGAATTTGTGCAACAGCAACCACGGTGCCGCTGCTGGCCTGCTGACCGTTGAGGTGCCAGTAGGCGGCTTGCAGATCCAGTGCAGCACGGCCATCAATCACCGTTACAACGCGGCTGCTGTCGGTGCCGTCGGCGCGTAGCGTTTGGCCGTCTGCGGTCTGGAGTTCGATTGCCACACCCGTCGCGTTGCCGAGGTTCTGATAGCGGAATGAATCGCTGGGATCAGCATTGCCGTTGAAGGCGAACCCAAGCTGGGTGACGCCCGCCGAACAGCCCTCCAGCACCAGTTGGAAGGGCGTGTGGCCGGCCGCGCCGCTGACAGGCAGGTCGCGCAGATCAATGGCGTCCAGTTGAACGCTGCGGTTGCCGTCGCCCACCGCCCAGCGACAGGTGGGCGGCAGGATGTCACCTGTCATATCGAAACCCAGGGATTGGGCATGGACGCCGGCGTAGCCAAACAGGAACAACGCTCCCACGCAGGCGATGGAGAAGAGTCGTGGCATCGGCAGGGCTCAGTTGTAGGTGACCTGGATCGTCACCGCAGAGCGCACGCTGCCAGCGGCGACCACTGCTGCGGTCTGGCGGAAGCGTGCGCGCAGCATATAGTTGGTCGCGCCGGAAGCGGCGACGTAGTTCACGTTCGTGCCGGAAGGACGAATCGCCAGACCACCTGGGTTCTGCATCTCGATGCCGATGCCGGCAACGCCTCGGAAGTGCGCACTATCTGCAGCGTCGGCAGTGCCGGACACGTTCATGTGAATCACCGTCACCAAGGGGTCGCAGCCGGTGGAGCGTACAGGCACATCCACCCATGTTTTGGTCGTGCCGACGGCGGTGAACTCGGTGGCATAGTAGGTGCCAAGATCCACATCCGCGGCGGTGAAGCGGCAAACGCCGGGCAGGATGTTGCCAGTCAGGTTGAAGTTTACCGTTTGCGCTTGCGCGGCTTCGGCGAGCAATGACAGGCCGGCTATCAGTAGAAGAGAACCAAGTTTCAGGCGCATCGTGATGTCCTCAGTTATAGGTGAATTGGATGGTGATGGGCGTGCTGACCGTGCCGGCAGTCAGTGTCGGGCGGGTCTGTACGAAGCGTGCAAACAAGTTGTAGCTCGCACCAATGGATGCCCGCGACCAGTCGAACGTGGTCACGTTGGGGACGACCCGCTGGCTGCTGCCATTGACTAGTTCGATGGCGACACCACTGGCCGTGGTATTGCGCACAGCGAAGTAGTTGCTGTTGTTGCCATCGGCCACACCACTGAAACGCATGTGGATGTTGGTGATATCCGTGGTGCAGTTGCTGGAGGTCACCGTCACCTGCCGCCACGCCGTGGTGGTGCTGCCGGTGAAAGCCGTCGCCTGGTAAGTGCCAAGGTCGACACTGGGCACCGAGAAGCTGCATGTACCGGGCTGGAACCGCCCGGTGAAACGCACAGTGAGGTCTTGCGCAGCAGCGACGCCGGGCAGGACGCCGCATAGCAGGAGGCAGGTTACGGCCAGATGCCTTGAGAGCGTGGACATCATCCTTTCCCCTATTCGTAGATCAATGTCACCGTCGCTGCGCCGTTTGCCTGGCCGGACGTCGGTGTTGTGCCGGTCTGGTAGTACCGTGCACGCAGGTTGAGGGTGTAGCTCGCATTATTGGTTGCGGTCAGTGCCAAGCCGGACGCACGGTTGCTGCCATAGGTGATTGGGTTGCTGTTGCCATCTGCCATCTGGATGCCAATACCGGTGGCGGTCTGGTTGACGCCATCCGGCTGCAGCGCCATCACGCCCTGCGTTGGATTGACGATGGACGTCACTGGATTGATGCGGTAACGGATCTGATTTGCAGTCCTGTTCAGCATTGAAACCCCATCGTCGTTGGTGAGATTCCTGCGGTGGGCATCGTAAAAACCTGGGCAACTATTGAGCCGGATTGGCACGTTGACCCAGTTTGTGCCGGAACCAACACCCGACAACACATTCATCTGATGGGTTCCAAGGTCTACGGTGACATCGGGCGTCGAGCAGGTGCGCGAGACGATGTTGAGAGATCCCGTGAAGCTTCCCAGCAACATGCGGATGGTGTTGTCACCAAGCTCAACGTACTCGAACGTCGGCAGGTCGGAGCCACGGATCGTCCCTGCGCCGACGTCACCGATTTTGATCAAACTGATGTCAAATGCCGTGGCGGCTAGTAGTGTGGTCGGAATGTTGAAGGTGTCGGTCGCCGTGGTCGGCAGAGCATTTCCTGCCCACCACACGACCGCACCGATGCCCGGTACCGACGTCAGATAGACGCGGCGCCCGTAGGTTGGGTGCACATAGTCGGAGAGACCATAGGGGTTGTTGGTGTACCGACGCGCGCGCGTATACGTGCCCGGCTGGCAGTGGATGTTTGCCGGTCGATTGGTATTGAAGGTGGCCTGATAGATCTCCGTGCCCACAGGGACATCGCGGCCGACGGTGATCGAACCGGTAATGCTAGTCACTGCCCGGATGAAGGTCGGCGTCTCCGCAGTGTAGGCACAAGTGCCGGCGTAAGCTATCGGGCTGAGCAAAGAGAGAAGCCCGAGCAGCGCCGAACCCAGCCACACTGCCTTTTGGTCGAACCAGAGTTTTAACCAAAGGATCATGGTGTTCTCCGCATGGAGGTGTCGGCATCGCTGCCTTCAGGTGTCATGTCTTGATCGTTGTTGACGCAGGGCAGGTCGAGCGTCTCGTAATCCATCTGCTTGCTGCCTTTTCGGTCGTCCGGTAGATGAACGTCGAGCCGGCAGGATTCTGCTGCCGTATCCCCCCAGCGCACAGTGATGGCACCGCTGTGCTGCAACCCATTGACGTGCAAACGACTCGCCTGGCCGGCCACACCGACGGAGTTGCCGGCGGCGTCCAGCACGTCGGCACCGAAGGGCACCGGTCGCCCATCCGGCAGACGCGTCTGGATGATCAGCGCACGCCCGCTGCGGGTGTCGTAACGCAGGGACACGACTGCGCCTGCACGCGGTGCCACGCGACGCGTTGTCTCGGCGATTTCTACGCCGATATCGGTGCCCTTGGGATCCAACGTGATGGTGTTCAGTTCGTAGGGCATCAGGTAGGGCACCACCGCATACCCGCGGCGATCCACCTTGGCCCCCTGGCCGTTTTCCACATGCGCGCCGGCAGCGTCGGGGGCATGGATCAGACCGATGGTTTCGCCCAGCGGCGGTGCCAGGGTGATACCACCGCCGTGCAGCACCAGCCCGCCGGTGATGCCACCGCTCAGCTGTTGATAGCCAGAGCCCCGGCTGTAACCTGCAGCAAACTGCGACAGGCTGCCGTTGTACTGCGCGGTCAGGTCATAGGCGCCGTTGTTGTTGCTCTCGCTGAGCGAGGCGCCATACGCCAAGCGATGCTCTGGGCCAGCGGCACCAGCCAGCGACAAGCTGCGGCTTTCACCGCCATCGCGCGAATGGTTGAACATGCCGGTCGCGGTCGGCGCGCCGGCAGCACGGCCCAATGGCACTGACACGGTGAAGGACAGGCGTGTGTCACGTATCGCGTTGGTCGGCGCCTGTGTCTGGCGCATACCGGGAATGTCCAGCCAGTTATTGGTATCGTGCTGCACCACGCTGTCGCGGGTGCGCTGCACGGACAGGCTGTAACTCAGCGACTTCCAGCTGTTGTTGTAGCCTGCGGAGAACTCGGTCTCATTGCCACGGCGGCCCCAGAAGTCCCGGATCGAACCGTTGACGAACAACAGGCCAGCGCCTTCGCCCAGCATCTGGTTGACACTGAGGTCCATCCTGCTGCGCTGCCGGCGAAGGCTGTCCACATCGTGGCCACGCGAGGTGGCGTCACGCAGTGCCACGGCATCCTGCAGGCTGACGAAGCCGCTGGTGGAATAGCGGTAGGCGGCCACCGAGAAGTCGGTGCCGCTGTTGATGAAGTTGCGGTTGTAGCCGACCCGCGCACTGACGCCCTGCGTCGCCGACTGCCCCGGTGCACGGTTGCGTGCCTGGGTAAGGTCGGCCGACAGGGCACCGACGGGGGTGTTCCAGGCGCCGCCCATCAGCGCAGCGTGGTAGCCGTTGCTGAGGATGCTGCCGGCATAGGCCGTGGTGCTGTTGGTCAGGCCACGCTCGTAGGTGCCCTGCAGCAGCCAAGGCTGCACCTGCAGGTTGACCTCGTCGACCTTGCCTGCGGTTGCTGCCCAGCGACTGCTGCCAGGGCGCAGCAGTTGCGGCACCGCCGAGAACGGCACCGAGAAATGCTTGATGCGGCCATCGGCCTCGGTCAGCTCGACCTCCAGGTCGCCGCCATAGCCGGTGGGGTAGAGGTCATCGATGGCGAACGGGCCCGGTGCAACCGGCGTGTCATAGATCACGTAGCCGCGCTGCCGGATCACCAGGCGTGCATTGGTTTCGGAGACGCCGCGCACGATGGGGGCATAGCCGCGGCGCGACTGCGGGTCCATGCGGCTGTCGCTGCCCAGGCTGGCGCCAAGCACGCGCACACTGTCGAACAGCTGGCCGGACGTGAACGTGTCCCCCAGGATCAGCTGCGCGCGCAGCGCAGGAAGGTCGTGCTGCAGGGTGGTACGGGTTGCCTGGTAACGGCTGCGGCCGTGCCGGCTCCAGCTCAGCGAACCGGCGTGCAGGGCATGCCAGCCGCCGAGACTGAAAGTTGACTGCACGCCAAGATAGCCCGCCGTTCCCTGGTATTGACCGATGGTGCGATAAAGCTGCGCGCTGTAGTTGACGGTGGCAGCGGCAATGCCTGCGTCCCATTGCGAAGGGTCGACGTAGCCGCGTGCGTCGCGGGCGGTATACACCTGCGGCACAGAGATGCTCAGCACCTGGGTGCCGGTGTCGAAGGACACCTGGGCACCCGGAACATAGTCAGCCAGCGGCGCGCAGAAGCGCTCAGCAGGCAAGCGGCCGGGCGCTACGCCAGCGCTGCCATCAATGTTGCCGGCCGCGACCACTTTGCTCCAGTCAACGCCGTAGCCTGCCAGTGCATCAGCATCGAAGCATGCATGTGACTGGTCGCTGCCAGCAGTATCCTGGAACACAATGTCCGTGCGTGCACGCCATTGGCCATTGAACAACACGTCGCCACGATAAGTGCCCGGCGGTACATAGCCGCTGCGGGCAAAGCGCGACAGGTCCATCTTCGGCGCGGTACCGGCCGGAAAGAAATCCATGTCGAAGGTGGCGTCGTCTGCATGTGCCTGCATCGACAACACCGAGGCCACCAGCAACGGCAGTGCAGCCAGTCGTGGCAAACGGGTGAACGGACGCTTGGAGGGCTGCGACGACGCGGACATGGAGGCAGGTTCCTGAAGAAAGAGCGCACGGGGCCTGGCCGCTGGCCATCATGGCCAGCGACAGCGACGACAAACGGACAAGCGAACTCAGCGGGTCAGCGGTGCAGTGAGCGGATTGAGTGCGCCGTAGTCGTTGATGACGGTGAACTCGGCCTGCGCATCGGCGGCGATCTGGCTCACGTCCTTCAGTGGAAACAGCGCCGTGCCTTGAGGTGCGACCATGCCGCCGCCCTGGCCGCCCAGGCTTTGGCCTGCCTGCTTCAGCGCCACCTGGGCGAAGCTGACGTGGAAGGCAGTGGGGTTGCTTACCTGCAGCGCATGACCCTTGCCATCGGCGGCAGGCACCAGCTTCCAGCTCAGGCGCGGGGGGGCGCTTGCGGCGTCACCCGGAAGCCCATTGGGGCGGAAGAACAATTTGATGCGCGTGCGAAAAGCGAACTGCAACAGATTGCGATCGTCGCTGTTCTCGGCTTTGGGCGGAACTTCCAGCACGTTGATCCAGAACAGCGACTCGCGATCGCTGGGCATCGGCTGGCGGGTATGCACGATACGCACGGCCTGGCCCTTGTCGGCATCCATGCGGAAGATCGGGGGGGAGACGGTGAAGGGCACATCGGCGGTATCCGGCGTGGATGTTTCATCGCCTTGATCCAACCACACCTGCACCAGGGCGGGGCGGCTGCCTTCATTGGTCAGCTTTACAGTGATTTCACGATCATCGGCAGGGTAGACCATGCGGGTGCCTCCGATCACCACGCTTGCCTGGCTGTGCGCGCTGGCAAACAGGGAGAACGTTGCAACAACCACCATCAGGCTACGCAGATACTTGTTCATGACTCACCTCCTGAACGTGTGGCGGCAACCGCCGCCACACGCAATGGATCCGCAAGGATCAGTTGTAAACGACCGAATACACCACGTTGGTGTTGACCAGGCCCGGGGTGGAAGCGCCGTTGACGGCCAGGTAGTGCGCCTGGAACTGCACCTTGCCGGTGTTCGGGGCGACAGCGCCGATGGTGGCGTCCCACGACTGGCCCGGAACGGCCAGATTGATCGCCTGGGCAGCGTCGTCGGCCAGTTCGATCTGGACGTTGGTGGCCTCGCCGGTCAGCACGTTCTTCAGTGCGCCGGTGACCGGATCGACCTGCGTGCTGGACGGCAGGAACGACATGCTGGCGATCTTGCCGTCTTCACAGGTGCCCTGGCCCGGGCCGCCGATGATCACGTCAAACACCTTCGGGTTGGCGGTGTCGCCGGCATTGCCCAGCAGGTTGGCATTGACAGGGTCCAGTGCAACCGAGAAATTGCCGGTGCCGCCGTCGGTGCCCGAGCCGCCGGAGACGGTGCAGGTGGCGTCGTTGACCACGCCGGTGAAGGTGATGGTGCCGCCGGTGGTGGAGGCCGCGTGGGCCGAGGAGGCCAATGCCAGGGCGGCAGCTGCAGCAGATGCGATCGTGAAGTACTTCATTTGCAATCTTCCTATCAACAGTTGTGATGTATCCGCCAAGGCGGACGTGTTCATCGGGCGCGGGGGAGCGCGCGCGACGGGTGTAGGTGTGTGCAGGTCGCTTTGGCTTGTGTTGCGTGCCTTTGGACCATGCCGGGTACGGGGGATATCAACTGCAATCCGAGCGGCCTTGCACACACGACCGCAGGCTTGTGCGGTGTGGAAAGAATAGGAACCGGCAAGGGTTCGGTATATGCAAGTAGTTGCAAAGTTTCGGATAAAACCGAAATGTTTCGTGCTCTGAGTAAGAACCAATTGTGGTGACTGCTGTGAACGTGGATGCGTCCCGCGCTGCGCTGTCATAGGTATAAAAAAATGCCCGGCCATGGGGCCGGGCACGCTTTCAAATCCTGGAAAGCAACGCGGGAAAACCAAGCCCCTGACAGCTTGGTCGCTGCCAGGGGCTGTGCATCAATCACCCAGTACAACACCTACGCCGACGCGGAAGATGGCACTGTCGCCGCGGGCAACGGAGACGCCAGCGTTGACGTTGACGCGACCGTTGTCACTCCAGCGCGAGATGCCGACGCCCATCGCACTCTCGCCCCGGTAGGTCGCCATACCGGCATTCAGAACCGTCTTGCCCGGCAGGTACGGCGTTACCTGGACAAGCGCCGATGCACCGGCGATGCCGCGGTTGGCCTGGCGGTTGGCATGATCGATGCGATCGTTCACGCCGTTCCACATATCGTCCATGCGCTGGTCGGTGTAGTCCTTGGCTTCGGCCAGGCGCTGGTTGAGCTGGGAAACATTGACTGCATCGGTATCACGCACGCCGGCCGCGACATTGGTCACCTGGCGCTCACCGCCCTGGTAGCCCACGGACACGGTGTTGTCACGGTCAGCCACCGAACCAGCACCCAGTGCGACAGCGTTGTCACCCTTGGCCTCGGCATTGGCGCCTACAGCGACGCTGGTGCTGCCCGAAGCGCTGGCGCCGTTACCAGCAGCGACTGCGCTGGCACCATCCGCCTGGGCATCGGCAGCCGGCAATGGTGTCGTACCACCGCGTACCGGCGCTTCATTGCCATTGGCGTCGAAGTACGGGTTGTCGCCACCACCGCCACCGCCGTTGTTCTCGATGTTGGTCACGCGGTTGTCGATATCGCCGATCTGGCTCTGCAACTGGTCGCGCAGGGCGGCAATCTGGCCGCCGTTGACCGCGTCGCGGCTGCCGGACTGGATGCGGCCGTCCGCCACATTGGTCAGCACGGTGCCATTGGCGCCGGCAAAGGTCACCTGGCCACGGTTGCTGTCGGCATCGTAGGTCACTGCGTCCAGCGTCTGCCCACCGGCATCCACCAGACCCGCTGCCTTCAGCTGTGCGAGATTGACGGCTTCATCGTCTTCGGTTGCATCGGCCACATTTTTCAGCTTTACCGGCTGGGTAGCGTTCTTGCCGCCCAGGGTGATGCTGTCCATCGCATCGCTGTCGTAGACCACTGCATTGCGCGTATTGCCATCGGCATCGATCAAGCCAGTCGCCTTGAGCTGGGACACGTTGACGGCATCGCTGTCATCGGTACCTGCTGCTACGCCGGTGACCACGCGGTCGCCTGCGGTGCCTGCCATCGACACGCGCGTGCCATCGGTGGCGGCGGCAATGGTGATGTCGCGACTGACGGCATCCTGGCGCACCAGTCCGATGCTGCCGTCGTTGAAGCCAGCCTCCAGGTTGGTCACGCGGCCATCGATGTTGGTGATGTTGCTGGTGTTCTGCGCAACCTGCTCATTGGTGGCATGCAGCTGCGAACCGTTGACGGCTTCCTTGCTGTCTTCGGACACATCGCCATCAGCCACGTTCTTCAGCACGGTGCCATTGGCGCCGGCAAAGCTGACCGCACCCTTGTCATCGGCATCGTAGACCACTGCATTGAGCGCATTGCCATCGGCATCGATCAAGCCAGTCGCCTTGAGCTGGGACACGTTGACGGCATCGCTGTCATCGGCACCTGCCGCAACGCCGGTGATCACGCGGTCGCCTGCGGTGCCGGCCATCGAAACGCGCGTGCCATCGGTGGCCTCGGCAATGGTGATGTCGCGACTGACGGCATCCTGGCGAACCAAACCGATGCTGCCGTCGTTGAAACCCGCCTCCAGATTGGTCACGCGGCCGTCGATGTTGGTGACCTGGTTATCAATGTTGGCAATGTTGGTGGTGTTCTGCGCAACCTGCTCATTGGTGGCATGCAGCTGCGAACCGTTGATGGCTTCCTTGCTGTCCTCGGATACGTCGCCCTCGGCCACGTTCTTCAGCACGGTGCCATTGGCGCCAGCAAAGCTGACCGCGCTCTTGTCATCGGTGTCGTAGACCACTGCATTGAGCGTATTGCCATCGGCATCGATCAAGCCAGTCGCCTTGAGCTGGGACACGTTGACGGCGTCGCTGTCATCGACACCTGCTGCCACGCCGGTGATCACGCGATCACCCGCCGTGCCAGCCATCGACACGCGAGTGCCATCGGTGGCCTCGGCAATGGTGATGTCGCGACTGACGGCATCCTGGCGAACCAAACCGATGCTGCCGTCGTTGAAACCCGCCTCCAGATTGGTCACGCGGCCGTCG
>NZ_JBRREC010000014.1:0-66868 GCF_056760015.1 Stenotrophomonas sp. STEN029
CCGCCGCCCCCACACCCCCCCCCCCCCCCCCCCCCCCCCTGTTGGCCCCCCGCCGCGGGGGGCCCCCCCCCGGGGCCCCCCCCCACCGGGGCCCCCTGGGGGGTCTCCTTCCCCACCCCCCCCCCCCACCCCGGTTTGCTCTGCATAAGGCCAACCGACGCGCCGAGAACTCAGTTCGGCGCGCGCTTGGCAAGCTCGATCAACATCCGCGATGCCAGGTACAGGCGTGGCGGGATCGAATCGATCTCGATGAATTCATTGCGTGCGTGATATCCCCAGCCTGCGAGCCCCAGGCCTTCCAGCACCGCGGCATGACCGGAGCGGCCCGCAAACCCTGCATCGGTGCCGCCGTTGGTGGTGGGATGCATCAGCAGCTTGCGGCCATCCAGTTCGGCATAGATCTCCTGCGCCAGATCCGCCAATGCACGGCCGCGCTCACCCGCCACGTAGATCGGGCGCAGCGGCTCCAGCGTGACCGTGGTGGTGGTATCCGGCACCGCGTGGCTCTGCTTGACCTTGGCCTGCAATGCGGCCAGCAGGTTGGCATTGCTGTCGGCCTGGGTGACACGTGCATCGCCACCCACTTCGGCGCGTTCCGGAATCTGGTTGCGCGCCGTGCCGGCATTGGCCGTGGTCCAGTTGAGCTGCGCACCCGGCACCCCGGCGGCCACGTCCTTGGTCTGGATGATCTGATGGGCCAGTTCGACGAGTGCGTTGCGGCCCTGCTCCGGAGCCGCACCTGCGTGTGCGGACAGGCCCTGCACCGTCATCCGCACCTGCGAAGTGCCGGCGGCACTGAGCAGCACGCCTTCGCTTTCGATCACCGCCTTGGCCGCCGATGGCTCGAAGGACAGCACCACGTCGTGTTCGTCGGCCAACTTCGCAATGGTTTCGCCTGAGCCCGGCGAGCCGATCTCTTCGTCCGGATTGAACAACACCGTGACCGCCGCGTAATCGTTCCACTTGCGCGCCTTGAGCAGGGCCAGCGAATGCAGGATCACCGCGATGCCACCCTTGTCGTCGGCGATACCCGGGCCATACAACAGGTTGCCTTTCTGGTGGAACGGTTCCTTCTCGAGGATGCCGCGGTCGTAGACGGTATCGGCGTGGGCGATCAACATCACCTTCAACTTGCCAGTGCCGTTGAAGGTGCCGCGCACCAGATCCGGGCCGCCGGTTGCCGACGGCACTCGTTCAACTTTCGCATCCAGCGCCTGCAGCCGCTTGTCGAGATAGGCCATCACCTTGCCGACCCCCTCATGATCCGTGGAACCGGACTCCATCAGCACCAGCTCGCGCAGTGTCTCGATCACTGCTGGCTGCTGGGCCGTCGCCGCTGCCCGCAACTGCGCATCGAGCTGTGCCGCCTGCGCCTGCGCTGCGAAAAACCCTGCAGCCAGTAATCCGCTGAAAATCGCCGTGCGTGAAATTCTCATGGCCTGCTCCTGTGGTCGCCGCCGTAGCCTATCAGCGACACGATGACGATAGGGAGCCCTGGCGCACAGGAACGGGCCATCCGCTGGAACCACGGCTGCCCACATCACGCCGGCATTGCTGGCAGCGAGATGATCCGTGAGTTTCACCGGATGAGGGCGCCCTCAGGCCTCCTGCAAGCCCGGCCGGCCATGCGCCACCGCATAGCGCTTCCAGCTTTCAAGCTTGCCGTTGGGCTGCATGACCTGGTCGAGCGTCTTCATGTCGCCCACCCAGGCGTCGCGGGTCACGTCGCACAGCACATAGCCGCGTTTGTCGGTGGTGGCCTTCAGGTGCGGACTGTGCTGCAGCGTACTGCGCGCCATCGCATCGACGCCCTGGCCATCGGCGCCGGAGCTGATCGACGTGGCCAGGAATTCGCTTGATATCACCCCGGAATCGGCGTTGTCCTGCACCAGGTCACTGGCGTAGTGCCGGTGCGCGTCCCCACATGCGGTAACCACGTTGTTGAAGCCCAGCGTCTGGATGTGGTCGAGCAGCCGCCGGCGGCTGTCCAGGTAGCCGGACCACTGGTCATCCGATGACACCACCTGTCCATCCTTCTCGCGCGCGTAATTGCCCAGCGAAACCTGGTGGGCGATGGTATGCCAACGTGGCGCCGCATCCGCCAGCCCATCGAACAACCAGCGCTCCTGCTGCGCGCCGACGATGCTGCGTGCCGGCGACTCGACCTGCTCGCGCGCGGCCATGTCCACCTGCTTACTGCGGTATTGGCGGGTATCAAGCAGGTGCAGATCCATCAGGTTGCCGTAGCGCGCACGCCGATACAGTTGCATATGCCCGTTGACCGGGAATGCAGAACGGCGCAACGGCATGTTCTCGTAGTACGCCTGGAAGGCCTGTGCGCGCCGCAGCAGGAACACTTCGCTCGGGGTTCCATCCTGGTCCTCCGCGCCCGCCCAGTTGTTGTCCACCTCGTGGTCGTCGAAGGTCACGAACCACGGTGCGGCGGCGTGCGCGGCCTGCAGGTCGGCATCACTCTTGTATTGCGCATAGCGCCGCCGATAGTCATCCAGGGTGTAGATCTGCGGCCCAACGTGGTTGCGCAGGTTGGTGAAAGGCTGACCATTCATCCGCCGCACGCCAGGCTGGCTCTCACCCTCGTAGATGTAGTCGCCATAGTGGAAGACGAAATCCAGCGGCTCCTCGGCGATGCAACGCCAGCCAGTGAAATGCCCTTCCTCGAAGTGCTGGCAACCAGCCACCGCGAAGCGGACCCTGTCCACCTGTGCCGTTGCCGCGGGCAGCGTGCAGGTGCGGCCTACTGCGCTTTCATGGCCGCCAACGGTGAAGCGGTACCAGTACGGTCGGCCAGGCTCCAACCCTTGCAGCTCCACATGCAAGGCATGACCGAGCTCGGGATGCGCAAGTGCCGAACCCTGCCGCAACACGCGACGGAAGCCATCATCGGCAGCCAGCTGCCATTGCACGGGGATCGGCCGCGGCGTGATGCCACCGCCGAATACCAAGGGTTCGGTCGCCAGCCGCGTCCACAACACCATGCCATCCGGGCTGGGATCACCGGACGCCACCCCAAGGGTGAACGGCGTGCTGGCAAAGCGCGGCGATGCCAGCAGGTTGCGCGGATTCAGCGCGCTGGCGTCGGCCCGTGCGGCCATCGATGCGGTGCCCATCCACGCACCAAACGCCGACAGACCGGACAGCGCGAGGAAACGCCTGCGATTGAAGTTGTCCACGGGCCGTGTCCTCAGTTGTAGATGATGTGGAAGTAGTAGAAGCGGCCGTAGTCATCGATCTCGGTACGGAAGCGACCGTTCGGACCGGTGCTGTAAGTCGGCTGCATGTTGAAAAGATTCTTGGCCTCGTACTTCAGCGTGACGTGCTTGCTGATCTTGTGGCTGAAAGCCAGGTTGAAGGTCATGTACGGGTCGTAATAGGAATCGAGCCATTCGGTATCACCGAAGTCGACCAGCATGCGGCTGCGGTAGTTGCCGGAAACCCGCAGCTGGGCGCTGTTCCACGGCATGCGCCAGATCGCCGAGCCATTGAGCGACCAGTCCGGCTGGTACAACAGGCGATCAAGGCGCCGCGATGTACCGTCACTGATCCTGTAGTTGGTCTGCCCGTCCAGGCCGGTGGCATTGAAGAACATGTCGAAGCGGTGACGTCCCAAGCGAAGGTTGCGGTTGGCGATGGCGAACTCGACGCCGCGCAGCCGCGATTCGTCGGTGTTCATCGGCTGGGTAACCCGGTAGGTGGTGTCGCCGATGTCCTCAAAGGTGGTCAAGGTATAGATGTCGTCCTTGATCACCTTGTCGAACAGCGCAACCGAGACGATGCCGTTGTTGCCGTTGAAGTACTTCTCCCAGGCCAGGTCCAGATTCGTCGAGCGGCGCGGATCGAGCCCGGCATTGCCCTGCTTGATCGTGCAATAGCCCCGGCCATCGTCATCGTCCGCACAGCTGCTGTTGGTGGCCTGGGCGATGTTGCTTGGGGTCGGGCGGCCCAGCGTCCGGCTCGCCGAGAAGCGCAGGCGCTGGTTCTCGCTGAGCTTGAAACTGGCGTTCAGCGAAGGCAGCAGGTCGCTGTAGCCGCCACTGGTCTTCAGGAAATCGGCGGTATAGGTGCTGCCGCCGTTATTGCTATACGGGCTGAACGCATCGAAGCGGGTGTGGTCGTAGCGCAGGCCGCCGATCAGCAGCAACCGATCCCATGCATAGTGGGCGGACACATAGGCATTGGCGATGTCCTCCACGTATTTGTAGTCGCTGGTGAAGTTCGCGTTCGGATAGGCCGCGTTGTTGTTGCCCAAGGTCGGCAGCAGCTCTTCGGTGACCTTGCTGTTGTCGATCAGCGGAAAGCCCGGCACCGAGCCGAGCAGCGTCGAACCCGGATACAGGTAGTCATTCAAGGTCGCGCTGGTCTTGTAGTAATTGAAATCGATGTCCTGCCAGATGTTGAGGTGGCGGTACTCGGCACCTGCGGCAAGCCCGAAGCCGCGCGCATCGGCATCGATGTTGTGGCTGAAGTCCAGGCGCAGGTTGTCGATGGTCTCCTTCGCGTCGCGTGGCGAGATGTAGGCCTGGGCCGGATTGAGCTTGAAGCTGGAACTGGTCAGCAGGCTCGGGTCGGACACACCCACGGCGTTCGGGAAGCCGTGCTTGTCATTGGCGTAGTCCACGAACAGATTGCTCGGGTAGGCGCGCACGCCCCAATAGACCTGGGTATTGTCAAAGGTCTCCTCTGTGTGGCCGCCGCGCAGGGTCAGCCTGGTCAGCGCACCGATGTCCCAGTTGAAGTTGGCGATCGCCCCGCGATTGTTGCGGTCCCAGCGATCGTGGCGATTCTTGATGTAGATGCTGTTGATCTGGGTGGTGCCGCCATCGGCGGTCTGATCACGGATCGCGAACTTCGCGTTGGAATACAGATCGGTCTTGTTCATCGTCGAGTTCTCGTAGAAGCGGTACGAGTACAGCAACAACGACGCGTAGAAGGGATCGTCGCTTGGCTTCCATTCCAGCTTGGCCGAGCCACCGAAGTTGGTGATGAAGTTGGTATAGGTGCCGGTACTGAAGTTGCCCGGTGCACGCAGGCCGTTCCAACCTGCCGCCTCGGTGGGCGCGGTGGTGCCATCGGTGAGGTACTTGCCCGTATCGTTGAAGTAGTAGTTGGACTCGACCCAGCGCTTGATGCTGTTGCGCGAACGCTGTTCATAGCGCGCCACCGCGACGATGCCGAACTGCTGGTCAGCGCCGAACTGGTTGGAGAACACCATCTTGGCGCTTTTGCCAAAGTGCCCAAGTGTCTTGTGGTCACCGCCGGCACTGCGGCCGACATCGGTCTCGGCGGTGGAGTAGATACCTGCCACGTCGGCGAATACATACTGCCCGGAGCGATCAAACGCGCTGCGGCTGATGATGTCGATCACGCCACCAATGGCATCCGGTGCCCGCTCGGCACTGAAGCTCTTGTAGATATCGGTGCGGGTACCGATGTCGCTGGGAATCAGCTGCAGGTTGTTCATCCGCTCGCCGGAGCCGCTGCCGCCTACGCTGGCAATGGCGATGCCATCGATGGTGGTGTAGTTGAGGTTGGCCTGCACGCCACGCACAGTGACGTAACGCGGCTCGCCTGCGTCCTCCACCGCGCTCAGGCCCGGCGCGGCCATCAGGCTCTCGGCCAGGGTCTCGTCGCCATAACTGTCCATCTCGTCATAGATCACCGAATCCTTGATCACCGGCGACTGCTTCTTCTGGTCGATGACCTCATGTGCGGCAATCACCGTCACCGTCCCCAGGGTAGGCGCGGCGGCCGCCTCTGCGGCACGTGGCACCGCTGGCGCGGGTTGCGCAGCGGCTGGCTTGGCGGGCGCTGGATCGATGGCGATGACGTTGCCGTCCACCACGCTGTAGCTCAACCCGCTGCCAGCCAGCAGCACCTCCAGCGCCTGTTTGACGGTGGCGCCGCTCGGCACCGCCGCTGCCATGCGCGGCGCGCCGGTAGGCGAATAGAGGAACTGCACGCCGGCACTGCGTGACAACTGCTCCAACGCATGACCCAGCGATTGCGCCGGGATCGCGGTCTTCACTTTCGCGTCCAGTCCATCCGTGGCAGCGAGTGCCGGCACGGCAATGCAGGGGGATAGTGCAAGTACGACCGACAGGTAGAGCTTCTTCCGCATCACGGTTCCTAGGGAGGGAGATTGCATGTGCCGCGTCGGCAGGTGACGTCGGCTTCCCCTAGTAAGAGCGGTGCTGCGGCGAAGTGGAGAACGCTGATTCGATGAATTTTTTCTTACAGGCCCAACGCGCTGCCTTCAGCGGCTATGGACATGCACGGTGTCACCACGCCGCTGCACCTTGAAGCGCGGGTCGCGGGCAAGGAATGCCTGCAGCGCCACGATCCGGTCCGCATCCAGGCTGCCGGACAGGCGCATGGCCGCCGCTGCGTCGTCCTCGATCACGACCTGCACCCGGTTATGGCGATTGAATGCTGCCGCAACCTCATCCAGCCGTTCGTCCAGGAAGGACACCTTGCGGTGCTGCCAATCCAGGAGCATCGATGCAGGCATGTCCAAGGGCTGCACCGCGCCGGTATCGTTGTCCACCAGCACCACGCGGCCTGCGACCAGCCGGGCAAGGCGCTGCTGGTCCGAGTCCCCCCTCCACACCTCGACTTCGCCCGAGACCACGCCGATGCGGGTGTTCTGCAGCCGTCGCGACACATCGAACACGGTGCCGATATCGCGCACCCGCAGCTCGCCTACCTGCACCTCGAATGCGCGTCGGTCCGGTGCGACATCGAAACTGGCTTCACCGCGCAGCAGCTCCACCCGTCTATCCAGCCAGCCCATGCGCACACGGATGGCGCTGTCCGCGTTCAACCGCACCTGGGTGCGATCTGCCAGCACCAGTTCGCGCAGTTCACCGTGCCCTGCCGCCAACACCTGCTCCTGCGGC
This sequence comes from Stenotrophomonas sp. STEN029, assembly GCF_056760015.1. Lineage (NCBI taxonomy): Bacteria > Pseudomonadati > Pseudomonadota > Gammaproteobacteria > Lysobacterales > Lysobacteraceae > Stenotrophomonas > Stenotrophomonas sp. STEN029. The sequence goes on from NZ_JBRREC010000014.1 coordinate 6,915, forward strand.
CATAGCCGTGACAACGACGCCCCCAGCACCAGCACCAGGCAGGCAGCCGCGGCCAAGGCAGCCCAGCGGCGCCGTCCACGTCGCGCCGGAACCGCGCTGCTGGCGGCGTTTCTGGCAAACAAGGGCACCACCTTGGCCGTCGGTCGACGTGCGCCCGCCTCCATCAGCATGCCTTCGAGCAGGTCGGACGATGCTGCCGGCATTGCCTCGCCTACCTGCCGGTGCAGATCGAGCGCACGCAGATAGGCACGCACATGCTCCGGTGAACGCCGCAGCCAGGCCAGGAATGCGCGCCGCTGTACGTCGCTCAGCGCCCCGTCGCGGTTGATCAGGAACCACTGCACGCCCTGCTCGGCAACACTTCCATCCATGCAATCGGTGGTATCCGGGTTCATGCACCCTCCCTGGTGCCAAGGGCCTGCCGGCAGGCTTCCAGCCCCTTGCCAATATGCTTGCGCACCATGTGCACGGACACATCAAGCTGCGCGCTGATCTGCAGGCATTCCACGCCTTCGCGATAGTGCAGCTCCATCACCCGGCGGGTGGTGGCAGGCAAGCGCGCGATGGCGCCGCGGATATCACTCCAACGCTGCACCTGCTCGAACTCGCCCTCGATGTCTTCCTCGCTCTTCAGCACCTCGGCAAGCAGATCGACATCGTCCAGCGGTGGACGCGCGGATTGCGTGCGCGCGTGCTCGCGGGCGAGGTTGGCGGCGACCGCGAAGAGATAGCCTTCTGGATTGGCGATGGCCTCGGCATCGTCGTCACTGCGACGCAGCAGCCGCAGGTAGACCTCCTGCGCCAGATCCTCGGCATCATCGGCGTGGGAGCCCCGGCGCAGGAAGAATCCCCGCAGCAAGCGTCGGCGCAGCTCATAGCCCTGCTCCCAGATCCTGGCGCTTTTCACGACAACCCAAGGTCCCGCCGCCGATAAAGCGGCAGATGGTGGCGTGCGGAGATGACAGCAGCATTTCATCGCCTGGCAATGGCAATGGCAATGGCAGCGGTCAAGCCGTGATGCATGGATTCCCGGTGGCAGAAAGCGTGTGATTGCATGTCAGAGGGGAGGTGTCCCGACCCAGCCTGCGGTGCCATACCGCTCCGTCCGCAGGCGCCACGCTTCACCAACTCCGTGCACGCGGCCGCATCGACGGGATGCAACAACGATTCCATGAACAGCAAAGTGAACAAAAACAGCGGCTTCGCCCAAAAAAGGAAGCAAACTGTTCGCGCGTGCGATGATCGGGGTTCCTCCGCTACCCCAACACTGCATGGAATGGTTATCCGACCCAACAATCTGGATGGGTCTTTCCACACTTGTCGTTCTCGAAATCATCCTCGGCATCGACAACCTCGTCTTCATCGCGATCCTTGCGGACAAGCTTCCTCCCCACCAGCGTGACAAGGCCCGCCTCATCGGCTTGAGCCTGGCGCTGTTGATGCGACTGGGCCTGCTGGCCACGCTGTCCTGGATCATGCGGCTCACCACGCCGCTGTTCTCCGTATTCGACCACGCGCTCTCCGGCCGCGACCTGATCCTGCTGGTCGGCGGCCTGTTCCTGTTGTTCAAGGCGACGATGGAACTGCACGAGCGGCTGGAAGGGCGCTCGCATGAAGCCGGCGACAACAAGGTATACGCCAGCTTCGGCCTGGTGGTGACGCAGATCGTCATCCTCGATGCGGTGTTCTCGCTGGACTCGGTGATCACCGCGGTCGGCATGGTCGACAACCTCGGCGTGATGTTCGCCGCAGTAACCATCGCGATGGCCGTGATGATGCTGGCCAGCAAGCCGCTGACCAGTTTCGTCAACCGTCATCCGACGGTGGTGATCCTGTGCCTTGGCTTCCTGTTGATGATCGGCTTCAGCCTGGTGGCCGAAGGCCTGGGCTTCAAGATCCCCAAGGGCTATCTGTACGCAGCCATCGCCTTCTCGATCCTGATCGAGGGTTTCAACCAGTGGACGCAGTTCAATCGCGAAAAGCACGCACAGAACCTGTCCTTCCGGCAGCGCACCTCCAACGCGGTGCTCAAGCTGCTGGGCTCACGCCCGACGCAGGCCGTTGCCGGTGAGAGCCACGAGCCAGCGGATCAGCTGCCATCGGGCCTGGCCGCATCCGAGCACGACATGATCCGCGGCGTGCTGGCCCTGGCCGACCGCTCGGTCGCAAGCGTGATGACGGTGCGTGCCGATATCCAATGGATCGATCTGGGCAAGGGCCCGGAGCACACCACCGCGCAGCTGATGGCCTCGCCGCATACCCGCCTGCTGGTGGCCGATGGCGAGCTGGATAACCTGCAAGGCGTAGTGCAGAGCCGCGACCTGCTGGCGGGCGTGCTCGCCGGCAAGCCCTTGGTGTTGGCCGACTACCTGCGCGAGCCGCTGACCCTGCCCGAAGGCGCGACCGCGCTGCGTGCGCTGGAGCGGATCAAGCAGCATCCGATTCCATTGGCGGTGGTGGTCGACGAGTACGGCAGCGTGCAGGGCCTGGTCACCGCCAACGATCTGCTGGCGGCGATTGCAGGCGATCTTGCCGATACCCGCGACGCCGACTTCGGCGCCGAACAGGTGGATGGCAGCTGGATCGTCGACGCCTCCATGTCGATCGAAGACGTGGAGCGCATCAGCGGCATCACGCTGGAACGAAGCCCGATGTATGTCAGTTTGTCCGGCTTGTTCCTGCGTGCGCTGGAGCGGCTGCCGGTGGCTGGCGATACCGTTGAGTCGACTGGCTGGCGCCTGCAGGTGATTGATCTGGAAGGCAGGCGAATCGGCAAGACACGGATCTCCGCGATCGACAAGCAGTAACCACCGCCAGGGCGCCACGGCTGCCACATGCAGCCGTGCGCGTCCTGAAAGCCGTCCCGATTCAGGCCAGGATGCAAGGCAGGTGGATCAGCCTGCCGGGGTGATCCAGGCACCGATCAGCATCCTTGGCTGTCGTCACTGCATCCAAACCCTGCACTGTTACGTACAAGCGACATCTGATCACGCCGGAAAGGACGAGCAAGCGCCATGCAGATACCTAGACAGCTCCTTGGTTTCTCCGGCTGGTTCCTGGTCACCTTCCTCGCCGCTGCGTTGGGCGCACGCGCCTCTATCTCAGCCGCCAGTTTCTACGCCAGCCTTGCGCTGCCTGCATGGGCGCCACCGGCGAGCCTGTTCGGGCCGGTGTGGACCGCCTTGTATGCGCTGATGGCGCTGGCGGCATTCCTTGTCTGGCGAGAGCGCGGCTGGCGTGCGGCGACACCGGCCCTGACGCTGTACCTGCTGCAGCTCGGCCTCAACACGCTGTGGAGCTGGCTGTTCTTCGGTTGGAAACAGGGCGCGTTGGCTTTCGCCGATATCCTGTTGTTATTGGTGTTGATCGTCGCCACGCTGATTGCGTTCTGGCGCATCCACAAGGTCGCGGCCTGCATGTTGCTGCCCTATCTTGCCTGGGTGGGCTTTGCCAGCGTGCTCAACTACGCGGTCTGGCAGGCAAATCCCGGGCTGCTGTGAACGGCAAAGCCCGCGCCTCGGCGTGCTGCCGCAGCAGGCCTAGGCTGCGTCGGCATTCCCGAGCTGATTGATCTGCGAGCATTCCACCTCGGCGGGCGGATCACGCATGCGTGCCAACGCGATCATCGCGCGGCCCAGAATCAGGTTGCTGGTAAACGCCGACGGCAGGGCAGCTGTTGCCAGCTGCATCATTGGTCCACCAACCACATACAGCGGCTTCAACAGCGCATGCCGGCTGCCGGTGCCAGCGGCCGGCCGTACGCCACCCGGCCGCAGCATCACCGTACGCCCCGTCAGCCGGGCCAGTGCCCGCTCCGTTTCGCCTTTGATGCGCAGCGGCATAAAGTGGCTCTCGGGATTGGCGTGCGCGCCCGATACATACAGGAACATTCCCTGTGGATTGGCAGCGAACCAGGTCTGCGCAACAGCCAGTGTGGTGTCCAGCGTGACCCGCCGGTACGCGTCTTCCGCTGTGCCCAAGGGCGGGGCACCGGCGCAATAGAAGCAGGCATCGAAGCCCACCAGGTCGGCCTGGCGACGATGGGCCTGCATGAAGTCCTCCAGCACCAACTCCTCGGTTGCCGTGACCAGGCCGCCGGCGTGTCGCACCAGCGCGACCGTGCGCCTTACATGCACGGAGCCAGCGCAGGCCAACGCGACGCCTTGACCAACCAGCCCACTGGCTCCGGTCAACACGATCTTCAGGCGCCCGCCATCGTTCACCATTGGCCCCTCCGTACGAACTAGAGTTTGACGAAGCGCTGCACCTTGCGTGCCAGCCAGCCACTGAATACCAGCGGTGCATCCAGTGCCGAAACACAGATGCACGGCACACCGGGCGCGGTCACCGGCTGGTGTTCCACCTCGGCATCCAGGTCCGCCACATCGCCGGGAGCGAACAGCCCCAGCGCGTCGTTGTACGAGCCACGCAGGACCTGGGTGAGTTCGCTGCGGCCATGGCTGTGCATGGGCAGGCATTTACCCGGCGCGATCTTCAACATGATCAGCGACGGCATCTGCCGTGCACGGATGCAATGCACGCCCGGCGCCATCCAACGCCAACGCAAGCTGGCCAGTGAGTCACCGAAGTAAGGATGCAGTGACGCCGGCAAGTACTCCGGGTCGGCCTGCGGCCGCTCCGGTGGTGCCGACCGCGCCGGTGGCGGCATCGCTACCGTGCCCGCGTCCATCAGCTGCGCCAGCATGGCGGCGCGCAGTGTTTCGCGCCGCGCGTCCTCGAGCACCGGCTGGGTCTGTTCCAGCAACGCCGAGCCAATCGCTTCGGCATCACGCAGGCGCTGCCGGCAGTGCGGGCACTGCTCAAGGTGGGTACCGGCAACAATGCTCAACGGCGCCTGCAGTGCGCCGGCTGCGTAACTCATCAAGGTGGATTCGTGCAGGTGGTGGTGCGGGTTCATGACGCCCCCCCGACCTTCGACTGCAGCAACAGGAAGGCCCGCCGCAGATGTGATTTGACCGTACCCAAGGGCATTCCCAACGCCTGCGCGATCTCGCCGTGGCTCTTTGCTTCGAAATAGGACATCCGCACCAGCCGCGCCTGCACCGCCGACAACTCGTTGATGCGCTGGCGCAATCTCGCATGATCGGCGAACTGCTCGGCGCTGCTGCGATCAAGCACATCGGCCGCGGCCGCGTTCTCCACCGCCGCCTGCACCAGCGTCCAGCTGCGCTCGTGGCGGACACGATCGATATGCAGGTTGCGCGCGATGCGGTACAGCCAGGTACTCAACGCGCCCTGTGCCGGATCGAATTCCGCGGCCCGCAGCCACAAGCGCAGCAGGCATTCCTGCGCCAGCTCCTCGGCTACCGCCTCCGGGGCACCCAGGCCGCGCAGGTAGACACACAGGCGCGGCATGAAGTGGTCGTAGATGCGCATGAAGCAGTCGCGATCACGCAGCCGCGCCACACCGTCCATGTCACCGGCCCAGTTCATTGGCTCTTTGCTCAGCTGCTGTGAACTGGACACGATCCGGGCGGTGTCTAAGGGGGAAGGGAGGTTGCGGGGATCAGGGTACATCTGCGTGGGCAGGGCTGCAGTGAATGTGGTGTCCTTCCTACGCGCGGTGGCGGCGTTTGGATGCACCGCCGTGCCTGCATCCAACGGCCGGCTTCGCCCGTAGGCAGGGAGAGCTCATTCCGGAATGCCTCCCATGCGTCTGGTCTGCCTGTTGTTGTTCCTGCCCTGCATGGCGTCGGCAGCGCCGCTGCTGCGCGGTGAAGGCGTTGCGACGACCCGCGACGGGGCAGTGGCCTACCGCGAGGTGCATTGGCAACGCGGCGCCGGGGACGCAGCCGAGCGATGGGTGCACTACCTGTGCCCCGACGGCCAGCCCTTCGCGCGCAAGCACATGCAGGTCAACGGTTCCGCCCAGGCACCCAGCTATCGCTGGGAGGATCGCCGTAGTGGCCAGGCTGCCAGCGTTGCTGCGACGGCAGGCGTCGTACAACTGAACTGGAAAGAGGACGCGGCGGCGAAAACGCGGGCGCAGCGGCTTCCGCTTCCGGCCGATGCGGTGATCGATGCAGGGTTCGACGCCGCCGTGCGCGCGCACTGGCAGCAATTGATGCAGGGCGAGCGGCTCAGCCTGCAGTTCCTGGTCCCCAGCCGCCAGCGCTACTACCCGGTGCAGGTGCAGCGTGTCGGCACCATCCGCTGGCAGGGGCTTGATGCCCAGGCCATCCAGGTGCAGCTGGATGCCTGGTACGGGGTGGTCGCGCCGCGTCTTGCGCTGGTCTACGCCGATGCCGATCGGCGCCTGCTGGAATTCCACGGTACCAGCAACCTGCGCGATGCCCGCGGTGACTACCCGGTGGTGACGGTGCGCTTCGCACAGAAGGCAGTGGAGCGCCCGCTTGCGCAATGGCAGGCCGAGCTGCAGCAGGCGCTGGTGCCGCGCTGTGCCGCCACGCGTGGCTGATCCTGATGAAATCTTCATTACGCTGCATCCAATCAACGCCGCGCGCCGTAGAGGAAGGTAGGAAACCTCTCGAGATACGCGCCATGGCATCCGCAGCGCCCCTTCCCCGCCGCCGTGTGGCCCTGCTGCGTACGATCCAGCGCTGGTTCGACACCGCGGGTAGCGCTGATGTCGCTAGCGAGCCGCAGGCGGGCGATCGCATCGATTGGATGCGCGCCCTGCCCTTCGCGCTGCTGCACATCGGCTGCCTGGGAGTGATCTGGGTGGGTGTGTCGTGGACGGCGGCTGGCATCGCGCTGGCCCTGTATGCCGTGCGGATGTTCGCGATCACTGCGTTCTATCACCGCTATTTTTCCCATCGCACCTTCCAGACATCGCGCGCGGTGCAGTTCCTGTTCGCCCTTGTCGGTGCGTCCAGCGTGCAGCGAGGGCCGCTGTGGTGGGCGGCACACCATCGGCATCACCATCGCCATGCCGACCAGCCGCTGGACCCACATTCGCCGCAGCAGAAAGGCTTCTGGCGCAGCCACGTCGGTTGGTTCCTGACCCGTGAAGCCTTCGCCACCGACCTGCAGCGCGTGCCGGATCTGGCCGGCTTCGCGGAGCTGCGCTGGCTGGACCGCTTCGACACCGTGGTACCGCTGTTGCTCGCCGCCTCCCTTTATGCACTGGGCGCGGCGCTTGAACGCTGGGCACCGGCCCTGCAGACCTCCGGCATGCAATTGCTGGTCTGGGGATTCTTCATCTCCACCGTGGTCTTGTTCCACGCCACCGTCACCATCAATTCACTGGCCCACCGCTTCGGTCACCGTCGCTTCGATACCCGCGACGACAGCCGCAACAATTTCTGGCTGGCGCTGCTCACCTTCGGTGAGGGCTGGCACAACAACCACCATTTCTTCCCCGGCACGGTGCGCCAGGGATTCCGCTGGTGGGAAATCGACCTGACCTGGTATGGCCTGCGGTTGATGGCGATGCTGGGCCTGGTCAAGGAGCTCAAGCCAATCCCGGCCTGGGTGCTGGCCAAGGCGAGGAACTGACATGCGTATCGCCGTCATTGGTTCGGGAATTGCCGGGCTGGCCAGCGCCTGGTGGCTGGATGGCGCGCATGAAGTCACCTTGTTCGAGGCCAATGACTACCTCGGCGGCCACACCCATACCCATGCGCTGCAGGTGGACGGGATACCGATGGCCGTGGATACCGGCTTCATCGTCTTCAACCCGCAGCACTACCCGCTGCTGAGCGCGCTGTTCGATGAGCTTGGGGTGGAATCGCAGCCGACCACGATGAGTTTCTCCATGCGCAGCGAACGCAGCGGCGTGGAATACAACGCGACCTCGCTCGATGGCCTGTTCTGCCAGCGTCGCAACCTGCTGTCGCCACGCTTCTGGGGCATGCTGCGTGACCTGCGCCGCTTCTACCGTGAAGCACCGGCGCTGCTGGATGGCGGTGCCGGCCCCACGCTGGGCGAGTACCTGCGCAGCCAGCGTTACGGCGAGGCCTTCGTCGAGGAACACCTGCTGCCGATGGCATCGGCGCTGTGGTCTTCGCCGACCGCCACCGTGCGGGATTTCCCGGCGCGCTACCTGGTCCAGTTCATGGCCAACCACCAGATGCTGCAGATCAGCGGGCGTCCACAATGGCGCGTGGTGAAAGGCGGCTCTGCGCGCTATATCGACGCCCTGCGGGCACGCTGGCAGGTGCGCGAACGGCTTGAATGCGCGGTCTGGAAGGTTGAGCGCGAAGCGGACGGGGCGTGGGTCCACAGCGCCGCAGGCGTTGAAGGCTTCGATGAAGTGATCCTGGCCTGCCACAGCGACCAGGCCTTGCGCCTGCTCGATGACGCGGACCCGCTTGAGCAGCAGATACTGGGCGCCATCAACTACCAGCACAACGAAGTGGTGTTGCATACCGATGCCTCCCTGCTGCCACGCAGGCGCAAGGCGTGGGCGGCCTGGAATGCGCACGTGCCGGACGCAACCGACGCACCATGCACGGTCAGCTACTGCATGAACCTGCTGCAGGGACTTCCAGGCGATACGCCGCTGGTGGTGACGCTCAACGACAGCGCTCGGATCGATCCGGCCAAGGTGCTGCGGCGCATGCGCTACGCGCACCCGGTGCACGACCACGCCGCCGTGGCGGCACAACAGCGCTGGGCCGATATCCAGGGCCAGCGCCACACCTGGTTCGCCGGCGCGTACTGGGGCTGGGGCTTCCACGAAGATGGCATACGCAGTGCCCGCCGCGTGGTGGATGCGCTGACTGCGCGCAGGCCCAACGCATTCTGGCCGCCGCAGCCGGAGGCGACCGCATGACCAACAGTGCGATCTACCTCGGCCAGGTGGTGCATCGCCGCCATCTGCCGCATCCACATGCGTTCCGCTATCCCATCGCCCAGCTGCTGCTGGACCTGGATGAACTGGAGCAGGTCTTTGCCGGGCGCTGGCTGTGGTCGGTGAACCGTCGCAACCTGGCCGAGTTCCGCCGCAGCGACTATTTCGGCGATCCGGCGCGGCCGCTGGCAGATGCGGTGAGAGACCACGCTGCAACCGTGCTTGGCCATCGGCCGGCCGGACCGGTGCGCCTGCTGACCCATCTGCGCGTTGCCGGCCACGTGTTCAATCCGGTCAGCTTCTACTACTGCTACCGGGCCGATGGCGTCAGCCTGGACTGCATCGTGGCGGACATCACCAACACGCCATGGAAAGAACGCCACGCCTATGTACTGCCTGCGGCAACCGCGCTCAGCAACGGCCGGGCGCTGCGCTGGCAGTTCGACAAGTGCTTCCATGTTTCGCCGTTCATGGCGATGGATTGCCGCTACGACTGGCGCCTCACCGCGCCAGCCGACGACCTGCAGGTGCATATGCAGGTATGGCGCGGAGGCCTGCGCCAGTTCGACGCCACCCAGTCCATGCAGCGCCACCCGCTCAATGGTGCCGGCTTGGCGCGGGTGCTGGCCTGCTACCCGCTGATGACGCTGCAGGTGGTCGCCGCCATCCACTGGCAGGCACTGCGGCTGTGGCTCAAGCGCAACCCGGTCCATGACCATCCTTCCCTCGCCGAGAAAACGCGATGAACCAGATGACTTCCTCGGTGGCCCTGCCACAGCCCGGTGCGCTGGATGCACTGCTGCGGCGCCGGCTGCTGGCCGAACTCGCACCATTGCGTGAGGGCTGTCTGCGTGTGCACGACGTGCTCGGCGAGGTGGTGCTCGGCGATGCTTCAGCGCAGCTGCAGGCCACTGTGACCATTGATGATCCCGCGTTCTATCGCAAGGTTGCCGCACAAGGTAGCGTCGGTGCTGGCGAGAGCTATATCAACGGCGACTGGCGTTGCGATGACCTGGTCACGCTGGTGCGCATCCTGGTGCGAAACCGCGACCTGCTCGATGGCATGGAACGCGGCCCCGCGCGTATTGGTGGCTGGCTGCTGCGTGGCTGGAACCGGCTGCGGCGCAACAGCCGCGAAGGCAGCCGCCGCAACATCGCCGCGCACTATGACCTCGGCAACGATTTCTTCGCGCTGTTCCTGTCGCCGGACCTGATGTATTCCTCCGCACTGTTTGCCGACGAAAACACATCGCTTGAGCAGGCCTCACAGCGCAAGCTGGACCGCATCTGCCAGCAGCTGCAGTTGCAGGCCGGCGACCGGGTGATCGAGATCGGCACCGGCTGGGGTGGCTTCGCCCTGCACGGGGCACGGCACTACGGCTGCCACGTCACCACCACCACGATCTCGGCGGAGCAGCACGCACTGGCCGCGCAACGCGTGCGCGAGGCCGGACTGCAGGACCGGATCACCCTGCTGATGCAGGACTACCGTGATCTTGAAGGCCAGTTCGACAAGCTGGTCTCGATCGAGATGATCGAGGCCATCGGTGCCGAATACCTGGACACCTACATGGCCACCCTGCAGCGTCTGCTCAAGCCCGATGGGGTTGCGTTGCTGCAGGCGATCACCATCGAAGACCATCGCTACGAGCAGGCCCGGCGCAGCGTGGACTACATCAAGCGCTTCGTATTCCCCGGCAGCTTCATCCCCTCGATCGCAGCGATTCTGGCGGCGAAGACGCGAGCCAGCGACCTGCAGCTGGTGGCCCAGCACGACTTCGGCTACTCCTATGCCTTGACCCTGCGCGCCTGGCGCCAGCGCTTCATGGCACAGCTGCCTGCGGTGCACGCACAGGGCTTCGATGCGCGTTTCTGCAGGCTCTGGGAGTTCTATCTTGCCTACTGCGAGGGCGGCTTCCTTGAACGTTCGATCGGCGTCTCACACCTGTTGCTGGCGCGGCCCGGTCATCAACCCGCCGCCAACGCCGGGCTGATCGGCTGACATGCGCCGGACCCTGCTCAACCTGCTGGGCAACCAACTGGTCTGGCTGTGCGCCGTGGCCGGTGCCGGACGGGGTTTGCAATGGCCGGCGCTGCTGGCCTCCGCCCTCTACATCGCCAGCCAGCTTTACAGCGCCGCGCAACCGCGGACCGAGCTGCGTCTGCTGTTGCTCGCACTCGCGTGCGCCTGGCTGGTCGATGGGATTGCGGCAGGAAGCGGTCGTGTCGCCTACGCCGCTGCGCCGTTCGGCTGGGCACCGCCCCCCTGGATCTTGGCGCTGTGGGCCGCGTTCGCGATGACACTGACCTGCTCGATGGCCTTCCTGCAGCGGAACAGCTTGCTGCCGGCAACCTTCGGCCTGCTGTTGGCACCGCTGGCCTATCTATCCGCTGCACGCGGCTTTGATGCCGTGCATTTTGCCGCGCCCGCCTGGCATGGATTGCTGTTGCTTGGCATCGGCTGGAGCGTGGCGCTGACGCTGCTGGTCACGAACGCGCGCAGGTGGACCCGCAGTTCAACCCAAGGGCAACCAACAGGTGCTTGCACATGAACAATCTGGGCTGGGTACTGATGTACGCCGTGGCGATCATGCTCTGGGGCTGGGCCTGGCAGCGCCGCCATCGCAACATCGGCATCGTCGATGTGCTCTGGGCCAAGGGCCTGGCTGCCGCCGCGCTGCTGCTCGCGTGGCTGGGCGACGGCGCAGCGTTGCCGCGCATCAGCTTGGCCGTGCTCGGCGGATTATGGGGAAGCCGGCTTGCCCTGCATCTATGGCAGCGCGTGCGACATGAGTCCGAAGATGGTCGCTACACGTATCTGCGCGAACATTGGCACAGCCATCAGGGCAAGATCTTCGGCTTCTTCATTGCGCAGGCATTGCTGATAGTTCTGTTCGCGCTGCCGTTTCTCGCGGTGGCCAGCAATCCGCACACCGATGGCTACATCTGGGTAATAGCAGCAGGTTTGGTTTGGCTGCTGAGCGTGCTCGGCGAGTCCATCGCCGATCGTCAGCTTGCGCGCTTCCGTGCAGCGCCAGCCAACAAAGGCCGCACCTGTCGGCAGGGGCTGTGGCGCTACTCGCGGCATCCGAACTATTTCTTCGAATGGCTGCACTGGTTCACCTACGTGCTGCTGGCCGTTGGCTCGCCACTGTGGTGGCTGGCATGGGCCGGCCCGGTGCTGATGTACCTGTTCCTGCGCTACCTGAGCGGCGTGCCGTTCACCGAGAAGCAGGCGCTACGCAGCCGCGGTGAGGATTACCGCGCTTACCAGCGCAGCACCCCGATGTTCTTCCCCTGGTTTCCTCGCACTGCCAAGGAGCAATCACCATGAACGCAGCCACGCAACTGGATTCCGCCATCCAAGCCGAGCCCGGTTTGACCGGCTGGGCCGAGCGCGGTTGGCTGCCGGATGCCGCACTGCGCTGGGGTATCCGCCGCCTGTGCGCACAGCGACTGGAAGAGGAATCGGAGGAAGGCCTGCAAGCGCAATCGGAGCGGTTCAGCCGGCGCATCGCCGAGTTGTCCAGCAGTCCACTCGCCCTGCATGTGGATGCTGCCAACCGCCAGCACTACGAAGTGCCTGCTGCGTTCTTCCAGGCCTGCCTTGGCCACCGCTTGAAGTACAGCAGCTGCTACTACCACACCGGCACCGAGACCCTGGATCAGGCCGAAGACGCCATGCTGGAGCTGTACGGGGAACGCGCCGGGCTCGCCAATGGCCAGCACATCCTCGAACTGGGCTGCGGCTGGGGCTCGCTGACCCTGTGGATGGCCGAACGCTATCCTGGCGCGCGCATCACCGCAGTCTCCAACTCACACAGCCAGCGCAAGCACATCCTCGCCAAGTGCAAGGCACGCGGCCTGGACAACGTCGAAGTGCTGACCATCGATGTCAACCAACTGCAGCTGCCTGCCGCCACGTTCGACCGCTGTGTATCGGTGGAGATGTTCGAGCACATCCGCAACTACGAACGCCTGCTGGGCCGCATCTCGCGCTGGCTGAAGCCGGACGGCGCCTTGTTCGTGCATATCTTTGCCCATCGCACGCATATGTATCCGTTCGACACGATGGGCGAGGACAACTGGATGGGGCGTCATTTCTTCACCGGCGGGCTGATGCCGGCTGCCGATACCCTGCTGCATTTCCAGCGTGACATGCGGCTGCAGCAGCGCTGGCTGCTGGATGGCCGCCACTATCAACGCACCGCCAACCATTGGCTGCAGCGCCAGGATGCCGCCCGCGAGCAGCTCATGCCGCTGCTGGCGCAGACCTACGGCAGTGATGCCGCGGCGCGTATCTGGTGGCAGCGCTGGCGCATGTTCTGGATGGCCTGCGCGGAACTGTTCGGTTACGACGACGGCCAGCAATGGCTGGTGGCGCACTACCTGTTCCGTCCCCGCTGAACAAGGACACGCGCATGCGAACCTTGCCGCTGCTGTCGATGCTGTCCATCGCCTTGTTCGGCGCTGGCTGCAGCAACCTGGACACGCGCCCGATCCCGCGCCCGGCATCGGTGGATGTTCCGCGCTTCATGGGCGACTGGTATGTGATCGCGCATATTCCGTCGCGACCGGAACGAGAAGCCTTCGATGCGGTTGAAAGCTATGCACCGCGGCCTGATGGACGTATCCAGACAACCTTCACCTACCGCAAGGGCAGTTTCCAGGCGCCACTGAAAACCATGCACCCCATCGGCAAGGTCGAGGCCGAAGGCAATGGCGCAGTCTGGGACATGCAGTTCATCTGGCCGATCCAGGCCGAATACATCATCGCCTGGGTGGACGAGGGCTACAGCCAGACCATCGTCGCCCGCAGCAAGCGCGACTACGTCTGGTACATGGCGCGCACACCGCAGGTTTCGGAAGCGGACTACCAACATGCGGTGGAGCGCATCAAGGCCATGGGCTATGACGTCAGCAAGCTGCGACGGGTACCGCAGTCGGTGCGGCAAGACGCAGCGGGCGGACACTGAAACAGCGTCGCTTCGGCAGTGATCTACTGGTGGCGACGCGTATGCTCCAGCAGGTCGCCGTCAGCTCGTCATCCGTAGGGCGCTCACAGACGTACCGGATCGCGCCGTGGAATCAGCGCCCCACCGTCAATGGTCGCAAGCACCGGCGCACCGTTGCTTCCCTTGCTCCAGACGCTGCCGGCATACCGGCCGGCAAGCGGATGCCAGCCCTGTGGAACGAACGCGAAGGTCCAGACCACCGCTTCACCCTGCACGATCTTGGCGTGGCAGGTCACCACGTCGCTCCACTCGCGCAGTTCAATGACAACTTCGCATGGCGTCGGCCTGCCTACATCGTAGGCAGTGACTGCAGCGGCAATGTTGCGACCCGCGCCGCGATCAGACAGCGCGACGATGCAGAAAAAGGCCGCAAACAGTAGCGGTAGCGGATGCCAGAGCAACAGCGCAGCAATCGCACACAGTACGGCGATGGCCAACAACCAGTAGTGGAAACGAGCAACGATTCCCAACGCCAGCCCAGGCCGAAACCTGGCGATCTGTTCCTCGACGGACAAGTCTTTCAACGCCACTCCTCCCGAAGTAGGCGCGCAACAGTGCGCTTGTGACCACCAGTGCCAAGTTTGCCACGTGCCGCCCCAAGCCAGGCAAAGGTATGACGCGACCGCCTGCCGACCAGCCACAATTCGGTGTGCGCTGGACCGATCAGCGTCCGCGACGCAGCTTGGACAAGTCATTGGCCAGACATGCGAAGACCGTTGCATCATGTCCACCGAAGTTGAAGGAGCATTCCGTGAAGGGAAGATCAATAAGGCTGGCCACCCCGGCCGACATCGACGCCATTTTCCACATCCGTACCAGCGTTCAAGAGAATCATCTGTCCCTTGGCCAACTTGCCGAGATGGGAATAACCCATGAGGCGATTCAACAGGCGATTCTGGGGGCTCCATGCGCCTGGGTCGCCGAGGTAGATGGCGTACCGGTTGGCTTCTCGATGGTGGATGTCGGGGACGCATGCGTGTTTGCCGCCTTCGTCCTGCCGGAGTTCGAGGGGCTGGGCTTGGGCCGTAGCCTGATGGACAAGGCGGAGGAACTCCTGTTCCAGCACCACCAGACGATCTGGCTGGAGACAGCTGAAGCCAGTCGGGCCAGCGGCTTCTATAGAGCCCTGGGTTGGCAGCCCGTGGCGAACTTGCCGGAGGGTGATGTCCGGTTTGAAAAGCACAGGAGGTAGTCAAGGACGCCTGCGCTGCAAATCCGCAGTTCGGTGCAGCTTCCCTGCTCAACGGCGCTGACGAAACGCCTCGGCCCATACGCACAAAAAAGCCCGCATCTCTGCGGGCTTTTTATGAATTCCGGACGTGCCTGGACGCCATGGGATCAGGCGATGGTGCGCTTATCTGACCCAAATAGTCGATACAACCATATGTTTTAAATACAATAAAAATAGATATCACATTCAAAATACCCCCATTTGTACCCCTTGATTGGTTGGATGCGGTCGGACTTACCTGGACAGCAGTGCCGTTTGTCGACGCTCACCTTAGTTGTAGATTTCCTGCTACATGGAACTGTCGCCCGGAGTCACGGGTGACTTCCGCTGCCGGCCAGAAGCGGACATCCGGCAGCCCTCAATAAACATCCATGATCTACTGCCAATCCGCTTTATCTCCGCTCAAACCGAGACCCTCGCGCGGATAGAGGATGAGCGCGGACTTCGCAGAAGGTACGCTTGGCGGAGTCTTGTTCTACCTAGGTGCAACTGCAAGATTGGGTTGTTGAAGCGTTGACCTACATCATGGCGCTTTCGCCAGTCGCGGGATCAAAGGGATGTAAACCAACGTGGCGACAAGCTCTACCAAGGTCTGAGTAACAATCACGGCGGGAATGATTGGCAAAGCTCCGGGCACAACTAGAGCCAGAGGCAACACCACCAGCGAGTTGCGGGTAGCTGCCGAGAACGCGATGGCCCTCTGGGCAGCGGCTGGTATGTTGAAACTTCTTGCTACGGCCAGGCCGACTAGGGGGGCGATAGCTGCGTAAATGAGATAGACCGGAAGCGCCGCAGCCACGGCTTGCAGTGCAGCCTCCAGCTGAGGAGTTACCGCGGCTATGACGATCAACAGGACTGCAGCTGTGGCTGGTACCGGAAGGGCGCCAGCAATTCGCTCGACCTCTTCCATACAGACGGATCTTCGGCCCAATCCCTGCAGAGTAGCAGCCAGCAATATTGGGATGACGATAAGAAAGCCAAAGGCATGCAGGAATGGACCTGGCCGAACCAGATCTGCGGCAGCCTGACCAAGAAAGATCTTAAGGTAGAGTGGCAGCAGAATCATCTGGACAATCAAGAGGATTGGAGTTGTTGCCAGCAACAGTGGAGCGTCCGACTTGCCAAGATGCGAGAAAGTAACCACATAGTCGATGCACGGACATAGAAGTACAAAGAGCATGGCGATGGCGATCAGCGGCTGCTCCGGGAACATCGGTACCATCAATGCAACTAGCAACGGGATTGCTATGAAATTGGTGACTAGCAAGGCAGCGACGAATCGCAAATTCCTCAAGGACGCTGCTATAGATGACAGCGGCACCTGCAGGAACGTCACGAAGAGCATCGCCCCCAAGGCCGGCGTGATGAGCACCTCCAGCCGTCCCGTCCCAGGGACCTTGAGAGCCAGAAGAAAACCCATGGCCATGGCGGCGAAGTAGATCGCCGTCTGGTGCCTTTCCATTTGCTCGCGCAGGTGATGCAGCTTCACTTATAAACCCCAGATCGTTCAGTCATTCGGCCACACCTGAGCATCTCGCCGTCATCGCTTTATCCGTTTCCCAGCTTGGGCAGAAGCGTGGGTTCTTGCACGCTTTACTCTTGCGGGCCGCGTATTCACTGCGTTTTCTCACGGATCAACGACTGATCGAGCAGGCCGGCCAGTGCACTGGGCAAAGAGTTTGATCGCTCTATCGCAGTGGATGCAGTGGCCGTTGCAGCAGTCACGCATCAGGAACGCAACTAGGTCGGACAGGGCTGCGAAGCTAGCACTGTAGATGATTGACCTGCCCGCACGGCGGCCCGCAACAAGGCCGCCATGCTCCAGTTCTTTGAGATGAAAGGACACCCTAGACGGGCTTGCATTTCCCAACTCGTGCGAAATAGATCCGGCGGACATTCCAGCCGGCCCGGCCACCACGAGCATTCGTATGATGCGCAGACGGTCTTGATGTGCAATTGCGCCAAATCCTCGCAGCGCTTCCGCCTCATTCATTTCAACTATTCATGTAATGATTAAATGTAAGGGTATCCACGCGCAAAATTGGTGTCAAACGCACTTCCTCTGACATCGTCAGATCGTCTGATCTGATCTCGTTGGTTGCGTGCTGTGCCGAGCTGGACGTTGGAATGGCACTGAAGTTCCTACAGGACAAGCCTGTCGAGATGCTCATCGCCCAGGACTATGCAGACGCCAAGGTGGCTGCCATCTGGGGTACAGCAACGTTCTACATCAACGGGAAGTCGCTGATGGCACTATCACCCACCGCGCTGCGCGCAGCGGTATCGAGCTGCGTGACCAATTCCGCGTGCCGATTCTAGATTGTCGGAAAAACGTTGTAGTTGATCCTGCATCACCCCGCAGCCAAAGGCATCGCGGAAAAGCAAACGTCTGAGGAATGTCGGAATGCGGCGATGAGGGCGGTTGTATCATCTAAATTCGCCTTGAATTCAGGTGTTTTTTCCATTCTTATCGTAGACAATGCAGCCACGGACGCCCTATGGAGCAGCGTTCATTTTCCGCCAGCATCTGGTCATTTCGCTCAATGCATCGAGGCACCTCCCCAGCCATCCGTCTTCTGCTCGCACTACTTATGGCGGTGTTTCTTGCCGTGCCATCGATCGAAACCATGGTGTGTGGTGATCAAGGGGAGGTGCATGCATTGCAGGAATCGTCGAAGCTATCTGACCCAAGAAAAGATAGCGTTTCCACGCACGGACACTGTCATCACGGTGGCGTGTGCCAAGTGCCCGTTGCGTTGACTATGGAAGATGTTGCGGCTGCATCTGAATCCCTTGCCTTGGTCTCCGCAGGCAACCTCCCATCGGACAGGCGCGACGGCTTGATCCGGCCTCCCAGGGGCTGACAGAACCCGTGTCGCTCGCCTGCTGAGCGACTGAACGGCGGCATCACCGCTGCACCCTCGGTAGTTCCCCAAGCTGTGCGAATGACACAGCGCAGCGATTCACGTCGTTGTGATGGGGAATTGTGGATGCGGAACCGCGTGTGCTTGTCGCCCCCATCGCACGCTTTCCTCCTGGGTATATCCATGGCCATCTTCCTGCTTTGGACGCATTACGCGCTCCGGGCCGCACTATCTGTTTTTCTGATTTATTCAGTCCCACCACGGCGAGTCTTGGCATGACCGGCTTACCGCGTTGGCGCAATCGTCCGGAAGTCGGTCAGATAGCGCTGATTCTCATTTCGTCGCTCTACTTCACGGCGGTGTTCAACAACGCATTCGCTCGATTCGTCATCGGTGCGGCAAACCAAGAGGGAGTTGCGCAGGCACTGGTTCTGGGCGCGGCACTGATCTTCATCACCGGCATTCATGTGGTGCTGTTCGCCGTTATCGGCTGGCGCTGGTCACTGAAGCCTATCCTTTTCGTATTGGTGCCTGCGTCCGCCGCGACGGCCTACTACGCAGACAACTACGGCATCGTTTTTGACGCCAGCATGCTGCGCAACGTGTTCAGGACAGACACGGCGGAAGCCAGTGAGCTGATGACGCTAGGCTTTGCGGGCGCGATGCTCCTGAAGAGTGCGCCTCCGTTGCTTGCGTTGCTATGGGTTCGCATTCGTCCTGCCCGCAGTCTGAAGCGATTATTGGCCGCGCGTCTGCTGCTGCTGATCGTAACCGTTGGCATCAGCGGCGGTGCGGTCCTCTCACAGTTCGATGATCTGTCCTCGCTCATGCGCAACAACAAATCCGCGCGTTACCTGATCACACCCGAGAACTACATCGTGTCCAGCATCCGCGTGCTCCAACAGGATCGCCGCGCTCAGCCCGGCCCCCTGGCCAAGGTGGCCGAGGATGCACAGATCGAGATGCATCCGGTAGGTTCGAAGCCCCATCTTTTAGTGATCGTGGTAGGTGAGACTGTCCGCGCGCAGAACTGGGGGCTGAACGGCTACGCACGGCAGACAACGCCGCAGCTGGCTAGGCGCAATGTGGTCAACTACGAAGACGTGACCGCCTGTGGATCTAACACAGAGGTCTCCGTGCCCTGCATGTTCTCCGTGTATGGAAGGCGAAATTATGACCGGGATAGGATCAGGCGCTCTGAGTCGCTACTGCATGTGCTGGAGCGTGCGGGCGTCAAGACGCTATGGCGCGATAACCAGTCTGGATGCAAAGGCGTCTGCGCAGACCTTGCGTTTGAATCCTACAGGGTCCCCCCCACGCATCCGCTGTGTACGGACCAGGCCTGCCGAGACGAAGTGATGCTCAGCGGACTACACGATGCCATTGACGACAATCCTGGGGACGTCGTGGTGGTTCTGCATCAGCTTGGAAACCACGGTCCGGCCTACTTCAAACGTTACGGTGAGGAATTTAGGACGTTCGTGCCGGACTGTCGCAGCGCTGATCTTGGAAAGTGCGTTAGAGAGGAGATCGTCAACGCCTACGACAACGCAATTGTCGCAACTGACGACTTTCTTGCAAAAACCGTTGACATGCTAGCGGCGGATTCGTCGCACGACACCGCCATGATCTACCTGTCGGATCACGGCGAGTCGCTAGGGGAAGCAAACCTCTACCTCCACGGACTTCCCTATGCGATCGCCCCATCCACACAGGTCAAGGTGCCAATGGTTGTGTGGCTGTCGGATGGCCTCCAGAAGAGCCGTGGAATCGATGCTGCATGTCTTCGGGAGCAGGCAACTAAACCCCTAAGTCATGACAACCTGTTTCATTCGGTGCTCGGGCTCATGCAAGTGCAGACCAGATCCAGGGACGAAGCATTGAATCTGTTTGGCCGATGCGAGAAGTCGCTTGACCGCGCCGAGAGATGAGTGGGAAGAGATCCCCACTGGCTGCAACCTTCACACATGACGGAAGAACAAGGAATAGACATGGCTGACACCTATGGACACCGACCTCGCGGCCCGCTCGGCGTGCTGAAGGCATTTCGATGGTCCATGCTGGGGATTCGCGCGGCTTGGCTGCACGAGTCCTCATTCCGCCTCGAGGCGGTTGTTCTGTTGTTGCTTACCCCCACAGCCTTCTGGGTAGCCGAAACTCCGGTCGAGTTCGTGCTGCTGCTGGGCTCGTTGCTGCTGGTCTTGGCGGCGGAACTGCTCAACTCCGCTGTTGAGGCTGTTATAGAGAGGTACGGGCCTGAACGCCACGAATTGGCCGGACGGGCCAAGGACATGGGCTCGGCCGCTGTGTTCATGATGCTCGTCAATGCGGTGTTGGCATGGGGTGTTATCGGGCTCATGTGAAGTGCATGTTCCAATCATTACGCTAGCTGGGGGCTGGTGGGTTCTGTAGCTGTCCAACGGGCGCTTAGATCTGAACCCGTGTCGCAACGGCCTCTATTGTTATTGTATCCATGCCCAAGCCATTGATAGCCTTCCCGAATGCGTAAAACTTCCCGGAAAATTGGGCTCTACCTGATGATGCTGCTGATGGCGGCGTTTGTGGTCGTGCCCATTTCCGACACACTGGCTTGCGCGCTTGAGTCGCACGCAACGGTGAGTGCTGCACAGGATGTTGCGAGTGATCCGGATGGGAAGGCAGGCCACGAGGTCCCAGCAGCCGGTTGCAGTCATGGCCACTGCCATCATTCCAATGCCAGTCTTCCTTTGGAAGCTGTGAGCCCTCCGCCGCAGGTGGTGTCGGCGGCATGGGACGCGTTTACTGACATCAACGCCTATGCCGTTGTACTTGATGGATTGACGCGTCCGCCCCAGGGCTGATCTGAGCTTGACCCGCGTAGTGCGGGATCTCGTTTCTTTTCACCTCTGGAAAACTCTAAATGTCGACCTCCACACGTCGGCCGCTTCAGGCGGCCGGGCTGTTCGTGGCTGTCCTGCTGGCGCTCGCGCCTGCGGGGCCTGCGTCAGCGCAAGCTTCGCCCTCCTATGACGACCTGCTGGTTCGTCTTGATCAGCTGTCGGGCACCATTCAAGGCGTTGCATTGTCTGAAGCCGCCGATGCCCGTGTTCAACAGGCTCGTGCGCTCAAGAATCCGACGCTCTCCTACGACCTCGAGAACACGCAGGGCACCGGCGCATATCGCGGCACCAGCAACGCCGATTCGATCATCACCTTGTCCCAACCGCTGGAGCTGTTCGGTCAGCGAGGTGCGCGTGTGCGTGCAGCGCAGAGCGAAGCCCAGGCCGCAGGGCTGCGTAGCGAATTGAGCCGGAGCGAAGTGGCCGCGCTCCTAGCAACGACCTATGCACAGGCCGAGAGCGCACTGAGACGCTATGAGCTCGCTAATGAAGCACTCCAGCTCATTCAGGACGACGCGGACGCCACCAGTGCCATGGTCCAACAGGGGCGGGAGCCCCAGCTCCGTGCCTTGCAAGCGCAGAGTGAAGTGTCCAATGCAAAGGCCGCGCTCGACGAAGCCCTGGCATCCAGGGATGCAGCCTTTGCGCGACTGGCAGGAGCAGCGCAGCTGGATGCATCCGTAAACGCCATCGGTGAAAGCCTGCTGGATCGTGCACCCCCGCTGCCCATGGGCGATACCCGTGCAGCATTGGCGGTCCGGATCGCCGAGGCCGAAGCGGCGACGGCGGGCAGGCTCGTGGACGTGGAACGCAAGCGCGCGCTTCCCGACCTGAGCGCAACCGTGGCACAGACAAACTTCCGCCTCGCAAACGAGCGTGCCTACAACATCGGAGTGAGTCTCTCGATCCCGCTCTTCGACCGGAACAGCGGCGGGATTCGCGCAGCATATGCCGAGCAGCGTGCTGCCGATGCTCGGCTCGAGCAACAGAAGCGCGAGAGTGAAGCCAATCGCCTTTCCGCGATCGCATCACTGAAGGCTTCCAACAGCAGAACGCGGGCTGCGGACGATAGCGTCACGGCCGGCGAGGAGGCCTACCGACTCGCCCGCATCGGGTTTGAAACAGGCCGCATCTCCCAGTTGGAGCTACGCAGCACCCGCTCGACCCTGATCGCTGCGCGCGCCTCTGCCGTAGACGCAAGACTGGCACGCGTCGCCGCCGAAATTGAACTTGCCCGTCTCGAAGGACGCGTCCCCTTTCTGGAGCAGAAATGAACAAGCCCCGTAACCCCATTCTCGTCGGCGCGCTGCTGCTGTCGGCCCTGGTTCTCACTGGTGGATTGACCGCCTGCAAGGGTTCCAGCGAAGCCCCCGCGACCGAAAAGGAAGCATCGGGAAAAGATGACGGCCATGGCCACCAGGAGGATAAAGGCGAAGGTGAGGGCAATACCAAGCCCGCCGACGCCCATGCCGGTGAGGAAGCTGGCGCACATGCAGAAGAAGAGGCCCCAGAGGGCGTGGTCAAGCTCACCGCAGACCAGATCAAGGCGTCTGGCGTGGGCGTGATGGCCGTAGGGCGGGGCGGTGGTGCTTCCACGCGCATTGCAGGACGCGTAGAGCCCTCCATTGGCGCGCGTGCATCGGTCGCGGCAACCGTCACCGGTCGCGTTGAACGTGTCCTGGTGGCACCGGGCTCCCAAGTGAAGGCCAACCAGACGCTTGCTGTCGTGGTTAGCGGTGACGCGGCTACATTCCGTGCAGCGGCAGTCTCGGCGGGAGCCGAGGCCGAAGTCGCCCGATTGGTGTATGGGCGCGATAAGGCGCTGGTGGAACAAGGCGTCGTTGCCCGCCAGGAGATGGAAACCTCGCGTGCGCGCTCGATCGCCGCTGAAGCGGCGGCTGCGGCGGCACGCGCCCAGGCGGCGGCCAATGGCTCGCCCGACAGTTCCGGCCGCGTGAGCATTACCAGCCCGGTGTCGGGCGTCGTCGGCAACGTGCAGGTTACGCCGGGCGGGGTTGTATCAGCGGGCAGTGTGGTCGCCGACGTTTCGAATCCCGACATGAACGAGCTGGTCTTCACTGCACCACCTGCACTGGCCTCACAGGTCGCCGCCGGTATGAAGCTGGAGGTGACCGCTCCGACGGGCGCGTTCCAGGCAGAGGTCACCGGTGTGGCCGCCGACATCCGTCAGCAGGGTGGCACCACGGTGATTCGTGCGAAGCCGCTGACCGCAGCGTTGCCGCCTGCAGGCTCACCGATTTCGGCGCTGGTGGTGGCCGACGGAGACGCCGATTCGCTCAGCGTACCGGCCGATGCCGTGCAGACAGTGAACGGTGCCAGCGTGGTGTTTATCGAAACCCCGGAAGGCTTCAAAGCCACGCCAGTGATGGTGGGACGTCGTGCCGGCGGCAGCGTCGAGATCGTCAACGGCCTCAAAGGCGACGAGCGCATCGTAGGCACCAATGCCTTTCTACTCAAGGCCGAACTGGCTAAGGGTGAAGCCGAGCACGGCCACTAAGGAATCCATACATGTTCACTATCATCATTGAATCAGCGGTCCGCTTCCGCTGGTTGGTGGTATTCCTCGCCGCAATGGTGGCCAGTTGGGGCCTCTTTCAGCTGAGCAAGCTGCCCATTGACGCGGTCCCGGACATCACCAACAGACAGGTGCAAATCAATTCGATCGCGCCCGCACTGACACCGGAGCAGATCGAGCGTCAGGTGACGTATCCACTTGAGACGGCATTGGCCGGCATTCCGGGCCTGAACACCACCCGCTCGCTGTCGCGCAACGGTTTCTCGCAGGTCACGGCGATCTTCACCGACCAGACCGACATCTATTTCGCGCGACAACAGGTTGCCGAGCGCATGCGCGAAGCAGCGGAAGACTTGCCGGAAGGTGTATCCCCGGTCCTTTCACCGGTGACTACCGGTCTGGGCGAGGTGCTGATGTGGACGGTCGACTTCACCGACTACGACCCGAAGAACCTGGCACCGAAGGGGCAAGCCGGCTGGCAGGAGGGCGAGGTTTACCTAACGCCAGAAGGCAACCGACTCACAACTGCAGAAGAGCGTGCCACCTACTTGCGCACCGTGCAGGATTGGATAATCGCCCCCCAAATGCGCTCCAGTCCAGGCCTTGCCGGCGTGGATACGGTGGGCGGCTATGTGAAGGAGTACGGCGTCCATCCGGATAGCGCACGTTTGGCTGCATACGGACTGGGATTGTCCGACCTCGTCCAAGCGCTTGAGCGGTCGAATGTGCAAGCTGGCGCAGGCTTTGTCCAACGCGCTGGCGAGGGCCTCGTGGTTCGTGCCGACGGTCTGGCGCTGACCACGGGCGACCTGGCGCAGGCCCCGGTGGCTACCAAGGACGGCGTGGTGATCCGTGTCGCCGACGTTGCCGATGTCGAGCTCAGTCGCGCTCCGCGTCTCGGTGCCGCCAGCCGCAACGGACACGAGGCCGTGCTGGGTACGGCGCTGATGATCGCTGGCGGCAACAGCCGCACCGTCGCTCAATCTGCTGCGGACCGGCTGATCGAGGTGAACAAGTCGCTTCCGCCAAACATTTTTGCCGTGCCCGTGCTGGACCGAAGCCAGCTCGTCAACTCAACCATCAAGACGGTTGCCAAGAACCTGACCGAGGGCGCACTGCTGGTCGTGGTGGTGTTGTTCCTGCTGCTGGGCAACCTGCGTGCCGCAACCATTACGGCATTGGTGATTCCGCTGTCGTTCCTGTTTGCCGTGATCGGCATGAACCGGTTCGGGATCAGCGGAAACCTGATGAGCCTGGGTGCGTTGGACTTCGGCATCCTTGTGGACGGTGCGGTCATCGTCATTGAATCCACGCTGTTGATGCTGGGTCAGCGCCGCGCCGAACTGGGCAGGCCACTGACTACCACGGAGCGGATGAAGGTGGCAACGGAATCGGCCAAAAAGATGGCGCGCCCTGCGGCTTTCGGCCAGTTGATTATTCTGCTGGTCTTCCTGCCGATCATGACGTTGGAAGGTGTCGAAGGAAAAACCTTCCAGCCAATGGCAGCTACCTTCATGCTGGCGCTGCTGGGCGCGTTCATTTTCTCCTTTACCCTGGTGCCGGCACTGACCGCCCTCTGGGTGCGCGAGCCGAAGATGAAGCCGGGCGAGGAGCTCCATCACGGCGAGCACGAGACCAAACTCATCAAGGTGCTGCGCACTCGGATCGAGCCTGTGATTGAGCGGGCTGTCGCCATGCCGCGCGTCGTGTTGGGTGGCGCCGTGCTCACCCTGGCTGTGGGTGTGACCTCCTTCATGATGTTGGGCCGTGAATTCATGCCTACGCTGGATGAGGGCAACCTGGCCATGCAGGCGCTGCGAGTTCCTTCGACCTCGTTGGAGCAGTCACTGGCCATGCAGTTGGCACTGGAGAAAGCCATTGCCAAGGAGCCGGAAGTGGAGACGGTGTTCTCCCGGACAGGTACCGCGGAGGCGGCCATCGACCCGATGCCCACCAACATATCCGACAGCGTGATCGTGCTAAAGCCCAGAAGCGCATGGCCGGATCCGAAACTTTCGAAGGATGAGCTCGTCGGTCGGTTCGAGTCCGTGGCCTCGAAGCAGCTCGGCAACAGCTTCGAATTCAGCCAACCCATTGAACTGCGCTTCAACGAGCTCATCTCTGGTGTGCGCACCGACCTTGCCGTGATGATTTACGGTGATGACTTCGGTGAGCTGCAGAAGGTTGCAGACCAGGTGGCGCTCAAGCTGCGTAGCGTCCAAGGCTCGGCGGATGTACGGGTCGAGCAGATCTCCGGCCTGCCAACCCTGAACGTCAAGATCGACCATCTTGCAGCTGCGCAGTACGGGTTGACGGCGGCCGATGTGAGCGACGCTCTGTCGACTGGCATCGGCGGCACTGCTGCCGGAAAGATCTTCGAGGGTGACCGCCGCTTTGACGTGGTGGTGCGCTTGGATGACGCCGCCCGCAATAATCCGGATCAGCTCAGCTCGTTGCCCATTGCCACACCCTCCGGTGCGGTAATACCGCTTTCGTCAGTCGCCCGGATCACCATAAGCGAAGGCCCCAATCAGATCAGTCGCAACAACGGCAGCCGTCGCGTCGTGGTGCAAGCAAACGTCCGTGGGCGTGACCTAGGCGGGTTTGTTGGCGAAGCGCAGACGGCGGTAGCGGACGTGAAGCTGCCTGCAGGTTCCTATCTCACTTGGGGCGGGCAGTTCGAGAACCTGCAGCGGGCAGAGAAGCGACTGGCGGCGGTGGTTCCGGTTGTCTTCCTGTTGATTGGTGCACTGCTGTTCATGGCGCTCCGTAGCGCCAAGGAAGCCATTCTAGTGTTCAGCTGCGTACCGCTGGCGTTGGTGGGCGGCATCCTGGCTTTGTTGCTGAGGGGGATGCCGTTCTCGGTGTCTGCCGCCGTGGGGTTCATTGCGGTGTCCGGCGTTGCCACGCTGAACGGCCTGGTGCTGATGCAGGCCATCCGGGAACGGCTTGATGCAGGTGATGCACCACTGGTGGCGTCTCTCAACGGGGCAGCGAGTCGTATCCGCGCCGTCCTCACCACTGCGCTGGTGGCCATTGTCGGCTTCATTCCCATGGCCATCGCCAGCGGTTCGGGTGCAGAGGTCCAAAAGCCGCTCGCTACCGTCGTTATTGGTGGCTTGCTTACCGCGACCATTCTCACGTTGCTGGTGCTTCCCACCTTTGCTGGCCGCATAGCCAAGCCAAGCACCGCTGTCGTAGGAAAGGACAAAGATCACTGATTAGCTGACACCGTGCTCGGGCGCAGAATCTGCTGCGCCCGAGCCTTGAATGCTCAGATCACAATCGGAGAATAGAGATGAGCCAAGCAACAGAAAGTGGCGCATCCCCGAATAAGGGAGACGCCCATTCCCACGATGGCCTGCTTGGAGCCAATGCAGAGCTGATGTTCGCCATAATCTGCGGGCTACTGCTCGTGACCGGCTTCATAATTGAGAAATCGGGTGCGTTCAGGATCGCATGGATCCCTACGGCGTTGTACATGCTTGCCTACGTGTTCGGTGGATGGTTCACCCTGCGCGAAGCAATAGAGAACATTCGACAGAAGCGTTTCGAGATCGATACGCTCATGTTGGTGGCAGCAGCAGGTGCCGCCACCCTCGGAGCCTGGGCAGAGGGCGCATTGCTGCTATTCCTCTTCAGCCTGGGTCATTCGCTGGAGAACTACGCTATGGGGCGCGCCAAGCGCGCCATCGAGGCCCTCGCCAAACTGGCACCGGAGACCGCCCTGGTGGTGAAGGAGGGCGGACCTGTGGAGGTGCCGGTCGCCGCGCTGCAGATCGGTGACATCGTGCTGGTAAGAGCGAATGATCGGTTGCCTGCTGATGGCTTCGTGGTCAAGGGATCCAGCAACGTCAACCAGGCACCGGTGACAGGTGAGAGCATCCCGGTGGACAAACATCCCGTATCTGACGCCGAAGAAGCGAGGCGCCGTCCCGACGCAGTCGACATGGCGTCGAGAGCGTTTGCCGGAACCATCAACGGCTCCGGATCGTTGGAGGTAGAGGTTACCCGGCGCTCTACGGAATCCGCGCTTGCACGCGTGGTCAAGATGGTCAGCGAGGCTGAGACACGAAAATCACCCACTCAACGCCTTACGGACAAGTTTGAGCGCATCTTCGTTCCCTGCGTTCTGGTGCTTGCCAGCGTTCTACTGTTCTCTTGGGTGGTGATAGATGAGCCGTTCCGTGACAGCTTCTACCGGTCCATGGCGGTGCTGGTTGCTGCCAGCCCGTGCGCACTGGCCATTGCCACCCCCAGTGCTGTTTTAGCCGGCATTGCACGCGCGGCGCGTAGCGGGGTGCTGATCAAGGGCGGTGCGCCGCTTGAGGAGCTTGGCATGGTCACGACAATCGCCTTCGACAAGACCGGCACCCTGACCGAGGGCAAGCCCCGCGTGACCGACATTGTTGTGACAGAGGGCGTAACCGAGAGAGAGTTACTAGAGGTCAGCGTCGCTGTGGAGGCGCTGAGTGACCATCCGTTGGCGGCCGCCATCGTAGCTGATGGGAAGACACGTCTTTCCGAGTCGGTCACGTTGGTGGCCAATGCATTCGAGAATCTCGCCGGACGAGGAGTGCGTGCGGATGTTGGTGGGCAGACTGCCTGGATCGGGAAGATGGAAATGTTTGGGGCTGACGGGGTTCCGGCTTTGGGCCCGTCCGCCGAAGAAGGCATCGATGTGCTGCGCAGTCGCGGGCGAACGACGATGGCGGTGCGGCTCGGCGATAGGGATCTGGGCGTCATCGGCTTAATGGACACTCCGCGGGCAGAGGCACGCCAAGCGCTGGACAAGTTGCGTGGTCTGGGCGTGAGCCAGATGATCATGATCTCCGGTGATCACCAACTCGTCGCGCAGTCCGTAGGCAGAGACGTCGGGGTAGATGAAGCGTGGGGCAACCTCATGCCGGACGACAAGGTCTCCGCCATACGGAAGATAAAGGCAAGTCAGAGGATTGCAATGGTTGGCGATGGCGTCAATGACGCACCCGCCATGGCCAGCGCCAATGTGGGTATCGCGATGGGCGCGGCTTCGTCCGATGTCGCCCTGGAAACGGCGGATGTTGCTCTCATGTCAGAGGACCTGCGGCAGGTCGCTTTTTCCGTGGCGCTCAGTCGACGTACCAAAAATGTTATTCGCCAGAATCTTTACGTGAGCCTAGGCGTGGTGGCTTTGCTCGTGCCTGCCACGGTCATGGGTTTGGGCATAGGCCCCGCCGTTGCGGTGCATGAGGGGACCACGCTGTTGGTGGTAGTCAATGCACTTAGGTTGCTTGGATTCCGGGAATCCTAATCGTGGAAATTCTGTTGATTGACAGTGACCGACAAGTCGTCCGGAACGTACTTGCCGAGATCGAAGCGAAGCATCACAGCGTGGACGTTGCGCTGGATGGTGTGACAGGCCTGCACTTAGCCTTGTCCAACAACTACGACGTTGTCGTCGTGGGATGGGAACTCCCTCGCGTCAGCGGGCTGGACGTGGTGAGAAGTCTGCGGAGGGAGCACAACTCGTCTGTTCCGGTACTCATGCTGGCGAGTAGGTCCGATCTCGCTAGCAAGATCAATGCATTTCGGTCAGGCACGGATGACTACCTCACCAAACCCTTCGAACTGCTTGAGCTTGAGGTTCGCTTGGAGGCATTGGTCGCCCGCTCTCGCGGAAGAGTGGGGATGCGTCAACTCACGGTGGGCAACTTGACCATGGACCTGACGACGCTAGAGGTGTTCCGTGCAGGGAGGCGACTTCATCTCTACCCGGCCTCCTGGAAGCTTCTGCAAGTTCTGATGCGGGAGAGTCCAGGAGCAGTGTCTAGGGAGCAACTCGAATACGCAGTCTGGGGTCACCAGCCGCCTGACCGTGACCTGCTCCGTTCGCAAATATCGAGTCTGCGTAAGATTGTTGACGGGCCATGCGAAGAGAAGTTGATCCATACGTTGCCGCGTTTTGGCTACAGGCTCTCCATCCAGTCCTCAATCGAGGCACGAGCTGTGCTGATGGAGGGGCTCAGTCGAAGTGAATAAGCGGATTCTCGTCACCCCTGAAGGTGGGATCCAGTCGCCAGCTGTTCGCACTCGAGGGCGGTCATGAAGGGCAGTTACCGAGCGGGCGTCCCATTGGCTGCATTCGTCGCCGCATCTGTGTGGGGCATGCTGGCAATGCAGCCATTAGCACCCAATCCGCACGAATCGATGATGTGGATTCCTGCCACTGTCGCAGGCGGGAGCTTGGTCATGGCGTGGGTCGCTGCAGTCATTGTAGACCGTGCGGCGGCTTCTCAGATTAGCTCCGCCGCACATACATGGTTGTTCCTGGGGAGCAGCGTCATGATAGTTGCGCTGGTATTGCTTGCCGTCATGACCTCGATGGCACAAATGAGAGAGGTGTTTGAACTTGTGGTGCTATGTGCTGCATTTGTTCTCGTACTGATCGCATCAACAACATTCGTTTTTGCGTCCGTCCGATACAAAGCGCGCATAACCGCATCGACTTCCGTAATGGTGATTCATTCGATTGCTTTTGCATTTTCCGCATTTCTTTCAGCATCTAACCCTCCAGAAGCGGGGGCATTAAGCGAAGGTTGGTTCGCCGCATCCATTCTTGCTTGCGGTATTTCCGCGGTCTTCGTATCGACATACTGGGTTGCGGCATTACGTGATCCCTCTCTGTCCTTCTCACCCATGTTGCGATCGCTCGTTCGATTCATAACAGGGGAATCGAGGGCTAAAGAGTGGTGCAGCAAGCACCTTATTCGATCTCGCAGTGACCCTTCTGTAAGAACACGGCGCGGCGGCAAGTCACGAAGGAGAACGCGGCCAGTGCAGCGGAGACGATGAGGATGCTGCTCTTGTTGCACCACGACCTCATTGGGGGCCCCAAGTGATACCGCCTCTCGCTGGACAACCGCGAGCTACTGCCGGTCAAGGTCGAGCTGCCCCCTGTCACACCCCGGACGCGGAGGATGAGTGTCTTTGTTCTCCTTAAGGATTCGACGCACCCGTCATCGAACGAAGCATAGGTCGATGCCAGAGGACTTCCATGTGCCGGGCAGAAAACAGTCTCGCAAAAATTTATTGCCGGGATTGGCTTAGTAAGAACGAAATTTAATGCCAAAACCTAGCCAAGGCCCTTTCTGAACTGATGCAATAGTGTCCGATTTCGGCCAAATGCAGACATCCCCCCGATAGACACCCTGAATCCCGAAATCCCCTAGTCCTCGTTCGCGATCGCTGGATCCGCCATCCCACCTTGCAAGGTGGGCACTCTTTGCGTGCGTGGCGAGCTTATCTACCGGAGGCGGCTCGGCTTTCTTCGTCCTGCCTTTCGATCTGACCACCGATCGATGTTCCGCGCACCGCTTGCGCGCGCAGGCTTTGGGCTGGGTGTGGTTAGACAACGGCTATCTTTGGCTAAGAGCGACGTGTGCTCGCGATGCATCTTTCCTTTGCATTCATGGCGACGTCGGGGTAAGTCGCGATGTATGTGCGGGGTGCCAATGCTCCCATTGCAACGAGACTGCTAGCCATGGAGACGTGCGGAGTAGGCAACGGAACTACTGGCGTCCATCGCGTGCGTTACCGCGCACCTGTTTTTGGTCCCCACCGAAATTTCCAGCGCATAGCGTAAGCGAGGCGAACGCTAGAACTTTCCGCTGTCGTGACTGTCCGATCTAGTGGTTTTATCGCGCCATCGCCCAACCCGCCATGCCAACTAGCAACACGACCAGGACCGGAGGTGTACGCACGACGACCAGTAGCCCGAATGCCACCAGCGTCACCGCAACATCCCATCGATTATGGATTGCGCTTGTCCACACCGGATCGTACAACGCAGCCAGCAGGATTCCGACCACCCCGGCGTTGACGCCGGCAATCGAAGCCTGCAAATCCTTGCGGTAGCGCAAAGACTCCCAGAACGGCAGGACCCCCACGAGGATGAGTACGGCGGGTAGGAAAATGACTGCCAACATCGCAAAGCCACCTACCCAGCCACCTAGCGGTCCGTCGGCCATTGCCCCTAAGTACGCTGCAAGAGTGAATAGAGGGCCTGGCACAGCCTGCGCCGCACTGTACCCGGCAAGCAGATCCGCAGTGCTTACGGTGCCGCTCTGCACGACCGCAGTTTGCAACAAGGGCAAAACAACGTGGCCGCCGCCAAAGACCAGAGCGCCAGCGCGGTATACGCCCTCCAGCAGAACAGCCAGGGGGGAATTGCTCGCAGCCGCCCACATCGGCAGCAGAGCAAGTAGCAGCACGAACAATGTCAGTGCCACCGTGCCAGTTCTTCGCGAGACGGGATAGCTGCACGGGGACTGATCGGATGCTGGTTCGATTTTTAGCGCCCAGCGACCGAGTAGCCCGCTGAAAATGATCACTGCCATCTGGCCGACGACCGAGGGCAATACCGACGTCGCCACGGCGGAGAAAAACGCCATCCCTACTCGCAAACGGTCCGTACACAGGGATCGGGCCATTCCCCATACGGCTTGCGCTACCACGGCAACTGCTACGATCTTCAGGCCATGCAGCCAGCCGGATTCAACGATGCCTTGGTATCTGGCAACTCCCAAGGCAAACAGAATCATCAGCACGGCCGATGGCAGGGTAAAGCCCGCCCAAGCGGCTAGCAGACCGGGCCAGCCTGCGCGGCACAAGCCCAACGCCATTCCTACTTGGCTGCTGGCGGGACCTGGCAGTAATTGGCAAAGGGCCACCAGATCGGAGTAGCTGCGGTCGGTCAGCCAACGGCGGCGCTCGACGAACTCAAGACGGAAGTAGCTCAAGTGTGCGATCGGACCGCCGAACGATGTCAGGCCTAGTCGCAGGAACGCCAGGAATACGTGCCAAGCGCTTTCTCTTGTTGTGGGATCGAGCGACGACACTAGGCATGGCCTCCTGCAGTTATTAACGAGGGTTAGCTCAACCCGGAAAAGGCTCTACTGCATCGAAGTCCAGACGTATCCGCTTCGGTCACCAGCGGTAGTCAACGCAAGCTCCGAAAAAATCCCAGTTCCCTGCCCTGCTGAGCAATTCCTCCGGCCACGATGACTACAAGTGCTTAACCATGAATGCCGCGGTCTCCGGACATATGCTTGCGAACTGCGCCGACCGACTGATCGATTCAGGCGCATCGATCCGGGACGCATGACTGTATCCGCAACGTTCGAATAGAGGTGCTGCAGTACCCGTCAGTAGGAACAGTTCTGTGATTCCCTCCTTGGCTGCCATTTGTTCTGCATGGCTCACCAGCACCGAACTGTAGCCCAGTCCTCGGTGACTCTGGACGACCGCAAGGGAGCGCAGCAAGCCGACAGGCAGGTGCAGCTCGACACCGACAACACCAATGAGTTCGCCTTTGTCGTGGAGCCCACCAAAGATCTTGCGTCTGCCGTCCTCCAGGTCACTCACTGGCAAACCGGCGTCCACCAGCATGGACACGACCGCGGCGTTCAAGGCAACAGGCGCGAACGTAGTCATGGCGTTTCCTTCAGGGGTTTGGCCATCTGGCGGTGATCAGGATTTAGGACGACTACCGTGTTCATCGATGACAACCTCACCGTCTTCTTTCATAAATGGAGCATCTACTGCAGGCAATATCTCAAGAACGACTTCAGAGGGGCGAGCAAGTCGCACGCCTAGATCGGTTTCCACAAACGGTCGATTGATCAGGATCGGATGAGCCAGCATGACATCAAGCAATTGATCGTCGCTTAAAGCTGGATCAGCCAGACCCAGCGCTTCGTAAGGTGTGCCCTTCTGCCGGATCGCCTCGCGTACGCTCAATCCGGCCTGGTCGATCAGGCCCGCCAAGCGTGTCTTGGTAGGGGTTTCGATCAAATAGTCGACGATCACCGGTTCGATGCCTGCATGTCTGATCAGAGCAAGCGCGTTCCTGGAGGTTCCGCAGTTGGGATTGTGGTAGATCGTTGCCTTCATGCTGCGGCTCCCGCTGTTGCAGAGGATTTGGCTCCGGACGCTGTCGCCAGAGCGGCTGCTGCTGCGTCACCTTTGCGCTCGCTGTAGCGATCAACCAGATAGTCACTGCGATCTCTGACCAGCAACGTGAATTTCACCAGCTCTTCCATTACATCGACAACCCGATCGTAGTACGGAGATGGCTTCATTCGACCTCGCTCGTCAAATTCCTGCCAAGCCTTGGGTACTGACGATTGGTTCGGGATGGTGACCATGCGCATCCAACGGCCCAGCACGCGTAACGCGTTCACCACATTGAAAGATTGTGAGCCCCCGCTGACCTGCATCACTGCGAGTGTGCGGCCCTGGGTTGGGCGAATGCCAGCCTCCTCCAGCGGCAACCAATCGATCTGATTCTTGAACACGGCGGTCATCGTCCCGTGACGCTCCGGACTGATCCAGACCTGGCCTTCTGACCACGTGGAGGCTTCACGCAGCTCGATCACTTTGGGGTGATCGGCCGGTACCGCATCCAGCATCGGCAGCGTGTGTGGATCAAACAGCCGAGTCTCCGCGCCGAACTGTTCCAGTAGGCGCTGTGCCTCCAAAGCGAGCTTCCGGCTGAAGGACTGTGGACGCAGCGAACCATAGAGAATCAGGATGCGCGGTCGATGCTTGCTCGGATCAGCCACATCAAGGTCTGAGCACGAAGGCGACTGCAGGGACTCGGCATGGATGTTCGGGAGATTGGGCATAACTTGTTCCTTCTCTTTATTTCCATTATTCTAGATCTATGGAACATAAAACTGCAACGCGAGCTATAGCAGCCCTCGGTCATGGCACAAGGCTGTCGATCTACCGTTTACTTGTCGAAGCAGGTCGCGGCGGCAAGCTGGCCGGTGAGATCGCCGAGGCACTTGCCCTCCCCGGTGCCACGCTGTCCTTTCACCTGAAAGAGCTGGCTGCTGCGGGCCTTGTCACTTCCGAGCAACTCGGTCGAACCATCTGCTACCGTGCAAACTTTGATGCCATGACAAGTCTGGTCGAGTACCTGACAGAAAACTGTTGTGCTGGCGATCAGTCCAGCAGCACGCCCGGCTGCTGCTGATGAACGACGTGGCTGAGATGCGCCCTGAGCGCATGTCATTTCTGGATCGCTTCCTGACCGTCTGGATTTTCCTGGCCATGGCGGTTGGCGTGGGGCTGGGCATCATTTTCCCTGGCCTGCAGCACCAGGTAGACGCGTTGAGCATCGGCACTACGAACGTGCCAATCGCTATCGGGCTGATCTTGATGATGTTCCCCCCACTCGCCAAGGTTGACTACGCGCAGCTGGGCGTGGTTTTCAGGGATAAGCGGGTATTGGCGCTATCGCTGGTTCAGAACTGGGTGATTGGCCCAGTTCTGATGTTCGCCCTGGCAGTGATATTTCTACGCGATCAGCCGGGTTATATGACCGGGGTGATCCTGATAGGGCTGGCCCGCTGCATCGCAATGGTCCTGGTATGGAACCAGCTTGCGAAAGGCGACAACCAGTACGTTGCCGGCTTGGTGGCGTTCAATTCAATCTTCCAGATCGCGTTGTTCAGCGTCTATGCCTGGCTGTTTCTCTCCGTGTTGCCGACGGCATTGGGCCTGCAAGGCGTGGTGCTCAACATTGGATTCTGGCCAGTTGCGGAAGCTGTCCTGATCTATCTCGGCATCCCATTCGCTGCCGGTTACCTGGTACGTCGATCGTTGACCAAGTCAAAAGGACTTCACTGGTACGAGCACCGGTTTCTACCTGCGATCGGCCCGATAACGCTAGTGGCCCTGTTGTTTACGATCGTGGTGATGTTCGCAATGAAGGGGGGCGATGTGGTCAAACTCCCCCGGGATGTTTTGCGGATAGCCGTTCCACTGACGATCTACTTCTTGGTCCAGTTCATCATCAGCTTCTTCATGGGCAAGCTGATCGCTAAAGACTACCCGCGCACAACCGCCATCGCCTTCACCGCTGCCGGCAACAACTTCGAACTGGCTATCGCGGTGGCAGTGGCTGCGTTCGGCATCAGTTCGCCGGTCGCATTCGCAGCCGTCATAGGCCCGCTGATAGAAGTGCCGGTTCTGATCATCTTGGTGAACGTGGCACTGCGCCTGAAGCAACGCTGTTTCTCCTAGATCCCCCGCAAGAAAACGCATGTGGCGGGGAAACGTTGGCTAGAGCCAACAGGTAGTCGTCCATACCCGCGAGGGATTCCGAGTCTTTCACAAAGGCACTGGACGTCCTCCGTGAGGATTCTCCTGTTGCTCGCGCCTATATCGACAAAAGCCTAGAAAGCCATTTACCCTAATGGAATGTACCGTACGTCGGCCACTTCCGATCTGCTTCGTGTCAGCCTCTTTGCGCTGCTGGCCATAGTTTCGTTGGTGCGTCCGATGTTGAACCTGATGGGTGACCTACACTCCACAGATCACGCGATCGTTGAAGCCGCTGAGCATGGCCATCACCACCCTGGCGAGCCTGATTCGGATTCCGATCCTGAGCATGCCAAGGGGCCGCATGCCCTGCTCCACTCGGTTGACGCCAATGGTGCAATCAACCTCTGCAACCACAGTCACTGGACTCCATCAGGTGTTCCAGATACCACGGTCCCGCCTCTAGACGTCTATTGGCGTCCTTCGCAACAACCCTCTACACCCTTCAGACCTCCAATCGTTTGACGAATCCGGCCGCCTTATAGCGGCCTGACAGTGCTGGTCGCAATTTGCGGCCGGCTGCGCTATTCGTCGAACAATCGGAGAAGATCCCGTGAATTTGCGTTGCATGTGGGTACTGACTTTGGTCGGTACCTGCAGCGTTGCCCCGTGCGGCTTCGCTGCTGAACCTTTGCGCCTGGAGGAAGCCGTTGCCCGCGCTCTCCTGGCGAATCCCACAATCCAAGCCGAAGTCGCCCGCCTGGAGGCGGTACGTAATCGTGCAAACCGAGAGGCCCTTCCCGCTACCTATGTAGTGGGAGCCGATTTCGAAAACGTTGCCGGTACCGGCGGGCTGAGCGGTGTTGACTCAGCTGAAACCACCTTGCGCATTGGACGCGTCCTCGAGTTGGGTGGGAAGCGTGATGCCCGCGCCGCATTGGGTGATGCAGAGATCAACCTTCAGCGAGGCGCTGAAGGCGTGGCCAAACTCGACATCACCAATAGCACTACGCAGAGATTCATTCAGGCCGCTGTCGCTCAGGAGCACGTGGAGAACGCCGAAGAACGGGTTCGCCACGCGAACAGCACGCGTCGAGAAGTTGCCAGGTGGGTGCAGGCAGCACGTAATCCGGACTCCGACCTTCGGGCCGCAGAGATTACATTGGCCGATGCCGAACTGAAGCACGAGCTGGCGCTTCAAGCCCTTCAGGGAGCCAAGGCACGCCTTGCTGCCAGCTGGGGAGCCCTCACCCCGGACTTCGATACCGTTATCGCGGATCTGGACACCCTGCCCCCACTCGCGGATTTCGGAATCTTGGCCGGCCGCCTGCCGCAGACACCGCAACAGCGTCTTGCGCAGCTCGAAACAGAGTCTATTGCGGCTCGTCGTCGGATTGCAGTTGCGAGTGGAAAGCCTGATGTGAACGTCAGTCTTGGCGTTCGTCGTTTGGAAGCTACGGGTGATCAGGGGCTGGTGATGTCCTTCTCCCTGCCACTTGGAAGCCAACGCCGCGCGTCCTACTCCGTTGCTGAAGCCGATGCGGATCTGGCTGCTGTGCATGCTCGCGCCCAAGTCACAGGTTTGGAACAACGCCAGCAATTGTTCGATCGCTATCAGTTGATGCAGCAAGCCCGCTCGGAAGTGGAAGCGCTTCGCGCCCGGATGCTACCCAAAGCGCAGGAGGCGATCAGCCTGACGCGCCGTGGCTTTGAAGCCGGTCGATTCTCTTTCCTGGCGCTTGCGCAAGCCGAGAAGACCCTGTTCGACCTGCGCGAACGCGAGGTCGAAGCGGCCGCTCGCTATTACACCCTTCTGGTCGAGGTTGAACGCCTGACCGCTCAATTTCCGGATGCCTCCCAATGAAGCGTTATGCATTCCTGATCCTGCTACCGCTGATGCTCGCCGCCTGTGGCGACAAGCCGAACGCTGTACCTGCTGCAGAGGACGGCTCGGTAGCTGCCGGCGCCGACTATGAGCGCGGCCCTCATCGTGGCCGAATGCTGCGCGATGGCAACGTCGCCATCGAGGTGACGGTGTACGAAACCAACACGCCGCCGCACTTCCGCCTGTATGCATACCGGGACGATAAACCGATCGCCCCGGGTGAGGTAACCGCCAGTATGGAGGTCGCGCGACTCGACGGCGAGGTCAACGCCTTCGCCTTCAAGGTGGTGAAAGACTATCTAGCCGCGAGTGCCGAGGTTGTGGAGCCGCATTCGTTCGACGTGAAGGTCAATGCCACGCTCGGCGGAAAAGCCCATAACTGGACCTACGCGTCCTATGAAGGTCGAACCACCATTGATGCTGAAGCGGCAAAGGATGCCGGCGTTGTCATTGAGACCTCAGGTCCAGCAACGATTCGTGACACCGGTCAATTGATGGGAACGGTCGCGCTGAATGAGAACCGTCTTGCTGCAATCAAAGCAAGGTTCCCGGGAATCGTTCGTGCGGTGCAGGTTCAAGTGGGCGACCACGTTGCACACGGGCAAACCCTGGCGACGATCGAGGGCAACGAGAGCATGCGTACCTACGCCGTGACCGCCCCGTTTGATGGCGTCGTGCTGACGCGTACAACCAACGTGGGCGATGTGGCTGCCGACAATACCTTGATCGAAATAGCCAACCTGGGCGAGGTATGGGTGGATCTGCGGGCCATCGGCACCGACGCCGAGCGCTTGGCGGTCGGCCAGGCTGTACTGGTTCGCTCGGCGACCGGCGAGACCACCGTGGAATCCACCATTGCCTCCCTGTTGCCAGTGGCATCCAGCGGGCAGAGCGTGGTCGCCCGCTTGAGTCTGCCCAACCCGGATGGCCGTTGGCGGCCTGGAATGACGGTCGCAGCCGAAGTGACGTTGTCTTCCGAAGAAGTGCCGCTTGCGGTGAAGGAGTCCGGCCTACAGCGATTTCGCGATTTCACCGTCGTGTTTGCGCAGGTGAAGGACACCTACGAGGTACGCATGCTTGAGCTGGGTCGCAGGGACGGCGAGTACGTCGAGGTACTGGGCGGGCTGAAGCCCGGGACACCCTACGTCGCAGAGCAAAGCTACTTGATCCGCGCAGACATCGAAAAGTCCGGCGCCAGCCACGACCACTAAGGAACGGCCATGCTCGAACGAATCATACGAGCGTCGATCGCTCACAGGTGGCTGGTGCTACTCCTTGTGCTTGGGCTGTGCGGCCTTGGCATCTGGAACTACAACCGGCTCCCCATCGATGCTGTGCCAGACATCACCAACGTCCAGGTGCAGGTCAACACCGAAGCACCCGGCTACTCGCCATTGGAGGCAGAACAGCGCGTCACGTTCCCTGTCGAAACAGCATTGGCCGGCCTGGCCAAGCTTGAGTACACCCGTTCGGTTTCCCGCTACGGTCTTTCCCAGGTCACGGTGGTGTTTGAGGATGGAACCGATATCTACTTCGCCCGTCAGCAGGTCGCAGAACGCCTGCAACAGGCGGCCTCTGCCCTGCCCTCTGGCTTGAAACCTTCGCTGGGACCGGTTGCCACCGGCCTGGGCGAAATCTTCATGTACACGGTCGAAGCGGAGCCCGGTGCAGAAGACACCTGGACACCCATGGCACTACGCACACTGCAGGACTGGGTCGTGCGCCCGCAGATGCGCCACCTCAAGGGAGTCACCGAGGTCAACACCGTTGGCGGGTATGTTCGCCAATTCCACGTCACCCCTGACCCCTCGAAGCTTCAGGCCTACGGTCTGACCATGCAGGACGTTCTTGATGCAGTAGATCGCAGCAATGCCAACGTCGGTGCCGGCTATATCGAACGATCAGGCGAGCAGTACCTGATCCGTGTGCCCGGCCAGGTGGCGGACATCGCCGGACTTCGGAAAATTGTGGTGGCCACACGCGACGGACTTCCGTTGCGCGTAGGCGATGTTGCCGAAGTGCTTGAGGGCAGCGAACTCCGTACGGGTGCCGCTACCAAGGATGGCAAGGAAGTGGTGCTTGGCACCGTGTTCATGCTGATCGGGGAAAACAGCCGGGAAGTCGCACAGCGAAGCGCTGCGAAGCTCATAGAAATTGACAAGACACTGCCTGAGGGGGTTCGTGTACACGCTGTATACGACCGCACTGAACTGGTTGACCGCACCATCGAAACCGTTCGCAAGAACCTGC
Organism: Stenotrophomonas sp. STEN029; assembly: GCF_056760015.1. NCBI lineage: Bacteria > Pseudomonadati > Pseudomonadota > Gammaproteobacteria > Lysobacterales > Lysobacteraceae > Stenotrophomonas > Stenotrophomonas sp. STEN029. Next base: position 46,441 of record NZ_JBRREC010000014.1, read on the forward strand.
TGGAAGGTGCCCTGCTCGTCATCGCTGTGCTGTTCCTGCTGCTAGGGAACTTGCGCGCAGCGTTGATCACCGCCGCGGTGATCCCGTTGACCATGTTGTTGACGATCAATGGAATGGTGCAGAACCGCGTCTCGGCGAACCTGATGAGCCTGGGTGCGTTGGACTTCGGCCTGATCGTTGATGGTGCAGTAATCATCGTGGAGAACTGCCTGCGTCGTTTCGGCGAGCAACAGCATGCATTGGGACGCCTTCTCACCCGCCAAGAGCGATTTGAGCTTGCTGCTAGTGCGAGCGCTGAAGTGATCAAGCCAAGCTTGTTCGGCTTGTTCATCATCGCCGCCGTCTACATCCCGATCTTCGCCCTGTCCGGGGTGGAAGGAAAGATGTTCCACCCGATGGCGTTGACGGTGATCATCGCGTTAACCGGAGCGATGGCGCTATCGCTGACGTTCGTGCCGGCGGCAGTGGCCCAGTTCGTGACCGGGAAGGTCTCGGAGAAGGAAACCCGAGCGATGCGTGAGGCAAGCCGTTTCTACGGTCCCTTGCTGGACAAGGTCATGTCTGCACGCAAGTTGGTGGTGGCGGCTGCAGTTGTTCTCATTGTTCTCTCAGGCGCACTAGCGACCCGTCTGGGCACTGAGTTCATCCCGAACCTGGATGAGGGTGATATCGCTCTGCATGCCCTGCGTATTCCAGGCACGAGCCTGACCCAAGCGATTGGCATGCAGCGGCAACTGGAAGCTCGGATCAAGGAGTTCCCGGAGGTGGATGAAGTTGTAGCCAAGATCGGTACCGCCGAGGTGGCCACCGATCCGATGCCGCCTTCGGTGGCTGACACCTTCATCATGTTGAAGGACCGCAGCGAATGGCCAAACCCACGTAAACCCAAGGCTGAACTCATTGCCGAGCTGGAAAAGGCCGTGCGCGCCATTCCCGGCAACAACTATGAGTTCACCCAGCCGGTTCAGATGCGCATGAACGAGCTCATTGCGGGTGTTCGCGCCGAGGTGGCGATCAAGCTGTATGGCGATGATCTGGACCAGCTGGCAGCCATCGGTGGGCAGATCGAGAAGGTTGCCAGCAGCATCGAGGGCAATGCCGACGTGAAGCTGGAACAAGTCACCGGCCTGCCCCTGATGACCATCACGCCCGATCTGGATGCCTTGGCCCGCTATGGCGTATCGATCGACGCCGTGCAGAAAACGATCTCCATGGCATTGGGTGGCGAAACAGCCGGCCAAGTGTTCGAGGGGGATCGCCGCTTCGACATCGTGGTTCGCCTGCCCGAGAGCATGCGCGAAAACCCGAGGACCTTGGCGTCACTACCCGTCGCGTTGCCAGTTAGTGAGGAAGCGGCACGTGGCTATGTGCCGCTGGGCCAACTGGCCAAGGTGGAAGTCGCCCCAGGTCCGAATCAGGTCAGCCGGGAGAACGGCAAGCGACGGGTGGTCATCACCAGCAATGTTCGCGGTCGGGATCTTGGCTCGTTCGTGGAGGAGCTGCGCGAACGCGTGGGTACGGAGGTGGCGATGCCAGAGGGCTACTGGGTGGAGTATGGCGGCACGTTCGAGCAGCTGATCTCTGCCAGCAAGCGCCTTTCGGTCGTGGTGCCGGTCGTGCTGGTGCTCATCTTTGGCCTGCTGTTCATGGCCTTCGGCTCGGGCAAGGATGCCGCGATCGTCTTCAGCGGTGTGCCATTGGCACTCACAGGCGGCGGACTGGCACTGGCAATGCGGGGAATCCCGCTATCCATCTCAGCGGGCGTTGGCTTCATCGCTCTATCCGGCGTCGCGGTGCTCAACGGCTTGGTGATGATCAGCTTCATCAAAAAGTTGCGCGAGGACGGCGCCTCTCTGGAACACGCCGTACATGAGGGGGCGATTACCCGCTTGCGGCCGGTGCTGATGACGGCGCTGGTGGCCAGCCTTGGATTCCTGCCCATGGCCCTGAACGTCGGCGCTGGCGCAGAAGTGCAGCGCCCGCTGGCCACAGTCGTTATTGGCGGAATCGTGTCATCCACTTTGCTGACCCTGCTGGTGCTACCGGCGCTCTATCGCCTCATCCATCGCGATGGGGACCTCAACAACACGGAGCGCGCATGAGCGCTCCTTCAATTCCGAAAGTAAAGGAGAGTTTCTTGCGCAACATCAAGCTACCTGCGGCCGCACTCGCAGGCCTTGCGCTGCTGACCACAACAGCAGCTGCGGTGGCCCATGGCGTCAGCGAGGGGGACGCCGCCTTCCTCGAAGAAAGTTCCGGCCGCAATCTGCTGGCATTCACCTATCTGGGTGCCAAGCACATGTTCACCGGATACGACCACATCCTGTTCCTGCTGGGGGTGGTGTTCTTCCTGTACCGCATGAAGGATGTGGGCATCTACGTCACGCTCTTTGCCATAGGGCACAGCATCACGCTGCTGCTCGGCGTGTTGGGCGGCTTCCACGTCAATCCATACATTGTGGACGCCCTCATCGGCTTTTCTGTTGTCTACAAGGCGTTAGACAACATGGGTGCTTTCCGGCGTTGGTTCGGCTTTCAGCCCAACACGAAGGCTGCAGTGATGATTTTTGGTCTGTTCCACGGCCTCGGCCTTGCCACCAAGCTGCAGGACTTTTCACTGTCCCCGGAAGGTCTCGTCGCCAACATGTTGGCGTTCAACGTTGGCGTGGAGATCGGCCAGATCCTTGCTCTGGCGCTCATCCTGATCGTCATGGGCTTCTGGCGCCGCTCGCCGATGTTTGCCCGCCAAGCCTTTGGTGCCAACGCCGTGTTGATGACCGCTGGTTTCCTGCTCATCGGCTACCAGCTCACCGGCTACTTCGTTTCCTGATCGAGATAATTCAATGTCCATTACTGCAAATCAGCCTCTTCCCAGCACCGGCCGCCTGGTCCGCGCCACCTTCATCGCCGCAGCCGTAGCATCTGTGCTGCTGGTCACTACCGTCATGCCTGCCGAGTACGGCATTGACCCGACCGGTGTCGGTCGGGCGTTGGGCCTGACCAAGCTGGCCGAGACTACTGAGGACAATGCGCCAGATGCCGCGGCTCCGGTCACGGGTTCCAACAACCAGGCCAACCAGACCTTGGCCGAAAAAGCCAAAGCCGCTTTTGGTGAGAACAAGGGGCAGACGTTGGATGCCGCTGCAAACTCACTTACCGCAGGTCCAATGCGTACAGACGCACTTACCGTGACATTGGAGCCGGGCAAGGGCGCTGAAGTAAAAGCACATCTTAAGCAGGGTGCCGGCGCTATCTACCGCTGGAAAGCTACCGGCGACGTGGCGGTGGATATGCACGGTGAGCGCCCGGAGGTGAAGGGCGCTTGGACCAGTTATTCAGTCGAGGCCGCGCAGACCCAAGCCGAAGGCACTTTCATTGCCCCCTTCGATGGGACGCACGGCTGGTACTGGCAGAACCGTGGCACCACACCGGTGGACGTTTCGGTCGAAGTCGTCGGTTTCCAAGCTGACCTGTATCGCCCTTGATCTCCCTACACTTGATTTCAACCCGCGGTGTGTACACCGCATTTTCCGGAGTGTTACCCATGAAGATCCGCAATGTTCTCGTAGCTTGCTTCCTCGCAGCAGCCTCCACCTCCGGAGCTGCAGTCGCGCATGACCCTGCCCTGCATGAGTCCACCCCGGCTCCCGCAGCGGTAGTGAAGAAGCCCAAGCCCACCACCTGCGAGCAGTTGGCTGATGCATCCAAGTATGACGTCAATCACAATGACTCGGCCACCAAGGCGCTGAAGACCTCCTGTGATGCTCAGAAGGCGGGTGCGGCAAAGAAGTAATCTGTTTGAAAGAGCGAGCGGGACCCAACTGGTCCCGCTCTATCTCCTTGCATGCACTTCTCGAGATTCCTTCCATGATCGACGTTCTGAAGAACTCAAGCTTCCGGAACCTGTTTGCCGCCCAGGTCGTAGCTCTGGTGGGCACAGGCCTGGCTACGGTTGCATTGGCCTTGTTGGCCTACGACCTGGCCGGTGCCGAAGCTGGCGCCGTGCTGGGGACAGCACTGGCGATCAAGATGATCGTCTATGTGACACTCGCCCCAGTCTCAGCGGCCGTAGTACCTCCAGCATTGCGAAAGACCGTCTTGATCGCACTTGACCTGGCCCGAGCCGCGGCTGCTCTTACCCTGCCGTTCGTCACCGAAATCTGGCAGGTCTACATCCTGATTGCACTGTTGCAATCCGCCTCCGCATGTTTCACTCCCCTTTTCCAGTCACTCATTCCAGAGATTCTCAAGGATGAGAAGGACTACACCAAGGCACTATCGCTCTCCCGCTTGGCGTATGACCTTGAAAGTCTGTTGAGCCCTGCGTTGGCTGCGGCGTTGCTTACTCTGATCAGTTTCCATGGGTTATTTGCCGGGACTTCTGTTGGCTTCGTACTCTCCGCGATACTAGTTTTCTCAACCGTCTTTCCCTTGATCGCGGACAAGCGAGGAAATGAGGGACCGTACACGCGAGCCATTCGAGGAATGCGCATCTACCTGCACACACCGCGTCTGCGTGGTTTGCTGGCGCTAAACTTGGTCGCTGCTGCGGGCGGATCGCTGGTATTCGTCAATACCGTGGTTGTGGTGCGCAGCGTCCTTCATGGCGGTGAGCGTGAAGTGGCCTGGGCCCTGGCTGCGTTCGGTATCGGGTCGATGACGATCGCCATGCTTCTACCGAAAATCCTGGGAAAAATCTCGGACCGACTGGTCATGCTCGCAGCAGCTGGCCTGATGTGCACAGTACTAGCGGGCCTGCTCGGCACCTGGATTGGATTGAACGGAGTCGTCACCTGGGCCGTAGTCATTCCAGGCTGGGTACTTCTCGGGATGGCTTATGCAGGACTTGTCACCCCCGGAGGTCGCTTGCTTCGCCGTTCCGCTGATTCTGCTGATCTACCATTTTTGTTCGCTGCGCAGTTTTCGCTGTCTCATGTTTGCTGGCTAATCGCATATCCACTTGCTGGCATGGTTGGAGCTCGCTGGGGAATCCCCGTGGCGATCAGCGCGCTGACCGGCCTGGCTGTTTCCGGGCTGATCGCTGCCTGGTATTCGTGGCCGCAACTTGATCCTGATGAGATAGAACATCGTCACGATGATCTACCAGGCGAACACCCACATTTGACGAATCTGGACGGGAACGAAAAGACGCATTCACATCGATTCGTCATCGATGAACTGCACCGTCGATGGCCATCATGATGAACGCACGCCGGTGCCACATAGCGCTTACGTCTTGGATGGCTAGCGACTTCAGGCAGTTGGAATAAGCTAGCGGCCGGCATATGCCCAGAGGGATTTGCTACCGCTGTCGTGCGAACTCTAGATCTCGAGAGAGGGTCTCGCGCACTGGGCAGCTATCAGCAACAGCCTCCAACTTAATGCGCTCTGCGTCACTGATGTCACCGACAATTTCGATTTCGTAGTTGAAGCATGTTCTCGTCTGATCAGGCTTGCTGATCCACACCGTTGTGGAAACGTGATCAAGCGCTATCGAATGCTGATCGGCGTACATCCGGATCGCCATGTTGATGCAGGTGGCGAAGGCTGCCTCCAGCAACTGATGGGCGCCGAATCCAGCTCCGCTTCCACCTTTCGCGGCGGGTGCATCGCAGACAATAACCTGGGTCTCGTTGCTGACTTCTGATTGGTAAGGAGCCGGTAAGCTGTTGACCGTGATCATCAAAACACCTCTCTACAGCATATTTCAGTAACGTCGTGCGACAGACTATCTCGCGTCTATCAGGCCTGGGGGGCCGATACGCCAGATCTAGTCTGTGACGACCTCGAGTCCCGCTGCCTTCCACTCGGGAAACCCCTCCTCCAAACGACGAATGCGGTAACCCTTCATCCGCAATGCGGACACGACCTCGAACGACATCACGCAGTACGGGCCTCGGCAGTAGGCGATGATCTCCTGATCCTTGGGCAGCTCCGCCAGACGGTCCTCCAGTGCCTCGATAGGCATGCTGACGGCTCCAGGTAGATGGCCGAGCGCGAACTCAGCTTCTGGACGCACGTCAAGCACGGTGACCATCCCGCTATGCATCCTCGTGATCAGCTCCTCCCGAGACACCGGCTCCAGTGCGTCGCGGGCGTCGAAATAGTCTCGAACGATTCGATCAACTTCCGCGACATTGCGTTCAGCGAGATGGCGCAGCGTTTGAAGGACGGACACTACTTCAGCATCGCCGGCCAAACGATAGAAGACCTGCTTACCTCGACGCTCGGCGTCCACCAAACGGGCACGACGTAGAAGCTGCAAATGGCGGGACGTGTTGGCAACACTCATACCCGTCAATTCCGCTAGAAGGTCGACACTACGGCGGCCTTGGGCAAGGTGCTCGAGCAGTTCGAGACGGTTGGCGTGCCCGAGTGCCTGAGCCACTTCGGCCAAATGCTCGTAGATCTCGTGCTTCGGAGTGCTTGACATTCCCTACCCCTCCAAACAATCATTCAATTCATTGATTGAATGATGCCATTGTACAAAGAGGGTGGCAAGCCATGGTCCTTGGACAGCACCTGCGAGCAAACCTGGCGTGTCGCTTGCGCGGCAAGCGCGTGGCCGCGCCCGGTTTCGAAAGGCATCACAGCATGGCTACCAGTGCCGTTAACGCCGGTCATCCGGAAGCTGAAGCGATATGAGTACGACGTCGGTGGCGGTTCGCCACATCTGCACGAACACCGGAGATGAGCTCGTTCATCCGCATCTGGATCGGCTGGGTGAACTCATAGTTGTTGCCAGGCACGCGTGCAACGACTGCTTCAATATCCTCTACAAGCACTGTCTTGGTCTTACGTGGATCAGGCCATTGCGAACGCGGCTTGATCATCACAAGCGTGTCAGCCACAGACGGCGGCATCGGGTCTGATGCTACCTCCGCAGTGCCCACCTTTGAGAAGACCCGCTCGACCTCCGGAACTTCGAGAAGTCGCGTCTCCAGAATTTTCTGCATCTGCACGGATTGCGTAAGACTGGTGCCGGGAATGCGCATGGTTCCGATCGTGATGTCGCCTTCATCCAGACTGGGGACGAACTCGCTGCCCATCCGCGATGCGATCACACCGCTACCTGCAACCAGCAGGATAGCCAAGCCACCTACAATCCGCGCATGTCGGAAGCTGGTATCAAGAAGCGGTTCATAGCGCCTGCGCATCCAGGACATCAGGCGATTCTCTTTTTCCTGGACGCGTCCTCCGAGCATGAGTGCGATGGCTGCGGGCACGAAGGTGAGCGCCAGCACCATCGCACCGGTCAGCGCCAGAACAACGGTAATTGCCATCGGGTGGAACATCTTCCCTTCGACGCCGGTGAGGGCAAAGATTGGAAGGTAGACAGCAGTGATGATGCCGAGCCCGAACAGGCTTGGACGGATAACTTCCGCGGTAGCAGCGGCAGTCAACTCGAAGCGCTCTTCAAGCGAAAGCGTCCTGCCGAGCTCGTGCTGACGTTCGGCGAAACGGCGCAGGCAGTTCTCGATGATGATTACCGCACCGTCCACGATCAAACCGAAGTCCAATGCTCCCAAGCTCATCAGATTGGCTGAGACGCCGCCACGCGCCATGCCGGTCAGCGTGAACAGCATGGCAAGCGGGATGACCAGCGCCGTGATGAGCGCTGCACGGAAGTTCCCAAGCAACAGGAAGAGGATGACGATGACAAGCAGTGCGCCTTCCGTCAGGTTCTTGGCAACCGTCGTGATGGTCCGGTCCACCAGCAAGGTCCGGTCATAGACAGGTGTCACCGTGACGCCTGCAGGCAGGCTACGGGAGGCCTCCTCCAACCGTTTGGCGACCGCTTGCGAGACCTCACGGCTGTTCGAGCCCATCAGCATGATGGCGGTGCCCAGAACCACTTCATGGCCATTCTGTGAAGCCGCACCACTGCGCAGCTCCTGCCCTTCACCGACTGTGGCTACATCGCGGACCCGGATCGAAACCCCCTCGCGACGCGTAACCAGGATGTCGCCGATCTGCCCGGGGTCTGCCTGAGCCGGGACCCGCACCAGATACTGCTGACCGCTGCGTTCAATGTAGCCGGCACCTATGTTCTGGTTGGCTGCCTGCAGAGAACGAACCACGTCTTCCAGCGTCAGATTCAACGCACGCAGACGAGCGGGATCAGGCGTGACGTGGAACTCACGCTTGAAGCCACCTAGGGTGTTCACCTCGGCAACACCGGGAACATTTCGCAGCTGGGGACGGATCACCCAGTCCTGCAGGGTCCGCAGGTCCGTGGCGTTGTAAGGACTACCATCGGGCTTACGCGCTTTGGGGTCAGCGTCGATCGTGTATGAAAAAATCTCCCCCATTCCCGTGGCGATAGGCCCGAGCATGGGCTCCATTCCCTGGGGAATCTGCGACTTGGCTTGCTGCAAGCGCTCAGCGACCTGCTGGCGGGCGAAGTAGATGTCGGTGCCGTCCTTGAACACCACCGTGATCTGGGAAAGACCGTAGCGTGAGAACGAGCGGAACGACTCCATCTTCGGCAGGCCGGCCATCGCCGTTTCGACCGGGAAGGTTATGCGTTGCTCAACCTCCAGCGGGGAATAGCCAGGAGCAGCGGTGTTTATCTGCACCTGGACATTGGTGATATCGGGCGTCACGTCGATGGGCAGGTGGCGGAAACTCCAGACCCCAACGGCAACGAGTACAAGTGTCAATGCCATGACCAGCCAGCGGTGGCTGATGGAGGCCCGGATCAAACGTTCCAGCATTCGGGAATCCTCAGTGGTCATGGCCAGCCGCCGACTTCTCGATATCTGCCTTGATCAGGTAGCTCTGTTCCACCACGACCTCGTCACTGGCAGCAACACCTTCGAGTACCTGTACATGCGTCGCGTCGCGCTTTCCCAGCGTCACCGGATGAGAGGTGTAGGTATCTCCAGTGCGAACAAAGACAGCGTCGCGTCCATCCATGCTTTGCACTGCAGATTGCGGAACGACCAGGTCGGCGTTCTCACTTGCAGTGGTGATCCTGACGTTTACTCCCGCACCGGGCCGCCAGTTGCTGGCCGGGTTCTCCAGGACCGCCCTCCCCACCACACTCTGGCTGGCAATCGCTGTCCCGGGAAGAATGCGCTGCAAGCGGCCAACCGAAGGCTCACCGCCATAGAGGTCGACCACTTCGATCTCATCTCCAGGCCGCAGTGATGCGGCTTCTGCACCGAATACGTGCACATCGACCCACACCTGTGAAAGATCGGCTATCTCGAACAGCACCTGCCCTTCCGCAGCGCCCCCACCCACCTGAGCCGCGCGTGTCACCACCACCCCACTACGCGGTGCGTTGATGCTGTAGGCACTCAAGCTCAGGTTGCTGTCGACCGTCGCCAGCACCTGACCCGCCTTTACGTTGTCGCCCACGTTGGCCATCAGCGCTCGCACCGTGCCGGGAAACCTTGCCGTGACCTGCGACTGGGCGCTGTCGCCAGCGATGATCATCCCCTGCACTTCGAGTTGGGTGCGAATTGCGCCGGGCGCAACAGCCGCGACCTCAACCCCGTTGTCCTTGGCGTCCTGCGCGGAGATGGTGGTGTTCTCAAGTGCACCATCTTCGTGATCGTCAGCATGAGCTTCCGTGTGTCCCTCCTCGTGGCTGCCGGAGTCTTCTCCTTCCGCATGACCATGGGGGTCGGTTGGCTGCTGGCTGTCCTCGCCTGCCTGTTTGCCACCACAGGCAGCCAGCGCGGAGGCCAGCGTCGCAACCAGCAGCCAGCGGGGAGCATGCGTCATAAGGAGGGTCATGGGGAGGTCGGGTCCTGTGCGGATGAAGGAGATTTCGTGGAATCAATAATTGGTTGGCCGGTCAGGCGCTGCAGTTCGATCAGTGCACTCTGTGCCGCCAGCGCAGCTTGTAGCTGCCGGCGCATGGCTTGTGCCTGCTGGTCCTGCAGTTGCGCCCACTCCAGGTAACTGGTTGCACCCGCTGCCCAAGCTGCCGCTGCAGACTTTTCTGCGCGCGCCAAGCGCGGCAGCACATCACTGCCCAGACGCGCAGCTTCCAACCGCGATGTCTGGTACTCGCCAAACGCCTGTGCTGCGGCAGCGTGCAAGCGGACTTGCAACGCCTCACGCTGCAACGGAATCAGAGCCAGTTCTGCTTCCGCGGCGCGAATGCCCGGAGCCGCGCGAGCACTGCTTCCAAGCCCCAGTGAAATGCCGGCAAACAAGGCGGTGTCGTCACTGTCCTGAAACCGGCGTGCACCGAGCTGCCAACCGATGTCCGCGCGGGACGCAGTGCGGGCCAGCCGCAATTCGGACTCTCGCACCCTTGCCTCTCCCTGCAGGAGCGCCAGTTCAGGCGATCGGGTGAGTTGCTCGGAGAAAGCTGCGAACTCGCCTGCTGCCGGTAATACCAGCGGATCACCGGTCACGTCTCCCGCAGCAGGTGTGGTGCTGTTCCACAAGGCTGAGAGGCTTTGACGCGCGGCCCGTTCGGCCTGAGCTGCACTATCACGGTCAAGCTCTGCTTCGGCCAACGAAGATTGCGCAGTCAGCACGACCGACTCCGGTGCACCACCCGCCTGGTGTCTACGCCGCGCTGCATCCACCGCACGTTGGCGGTGGGTGATATCCAGCTTGGCGATGCGTTGCTGCTGCACGGCCCCAGCGATGACGAGATAGCGGCGTGCCGTCTCTGCCAGTAGATCCAATCGCGCCATCTCGCGCTGGGGAGCAAGTTGGTCGATATTCGCACTCGCCAAAACTCGGCGAGCATCCAGCTTCCCGCCACGCTCCAGCGTACCCGCCAGGCTGACGCTCAATTCGGCTTGATCGGCCCCCTTGTAACTTCCGCTGCCAAGGACGTTTTCCAGTTCCAATCCCGCGGTCATCTGCGGGCGTTGAGCGGCGATCTCGGCGCGAGCATCCAGCACACGCCGCTGGCCTTCAATAAGGCGGAGTTCTGGATGCCCTTGAGCGACGCGTTCGATGGCTGCGTCGAGCGTTAGTTGCTGGTTGTTTTCCGCCCACGCTGGCGCACAGACGAGTCCCAGGCAAAGGAAAAACGAGGTTAGACGAGGCTTCATGCCGGTAGATCCAATGAGAAAGTGGGAGATCAGGGAGTGCGCGAGGCCTTCCAGGCAGGCCATGCTTCAGCGATCACGCTGATGGCCGATCGCAGGAACAGCAGGCCGATGACCACGCCGGCAAGAACATCCGGCCAACCCTGGCCCGTCAGCGCAACGCCCCCCGCAGCGACCAGGACCCCCAGATTTGCCGCGACATCGTTGCGCGAGCATTCGAAGGTGCTTTTCATGTTGATGTTCAGCTTGCGGAACCGCCACAGCAGCGCAAGGCAACTGAGGTTTGCGACAAGGGCGACTGCACCGAAGATAAGCATCAGTGAGCTCGACGGCGGCACGCCGTTGATCAGTTTGTTGATGACCTCGATCACGATGAATACGAAGAAGCCAAGGATCAGCAAGCCCTTGGCGAGCGCAGCACCTGCTTCCCAGCGAGCGCCCCGGTTGACTGCCCATAGGCTCAGCCCATAGACAATGGCATCGCCGAGCATATCGACCGCATCCGCCTGCAGTGCGCTGGACCGGGCAATGAGGCCAGCCCCGAACTCAATGAAGAACATCGCCAGATTGATGATCAGCACCGCTATCAGCACCCGCCGTTGAGCGCTATGCAGGGCGAGACTTTCCAACTCTTGGCGCTTGTTTCCACAACAATGGTCCACGGGGGCCTCCGCCGGGGCCCGCCCGGACTTGAAAAACGAATCAGGCGCCTTTATCAACCCTGTAGCTACTACAAGGTCAAGTCATGAATGAATTTTTCACCATTGGCCAATTGGCCCGGCATACGGGAACCAAGGCGGAGACGATCCGGTACTACGAGAAAATCGGGCTACTGGAGGAGCCGCAGCGATCGGAAGGCAACTACCGGCACTATGGAGAGCAGGCACGGCGCAGATTGTCGTTCGTCCGTCGTGCGCGTGAGCTTGGCTTCTCGATCGAGCAGATTCGAGAGTTGATCACCTTTGGCGAGCAACGCGAACACGAGTGCAGTTCCGTGGACGATGTGGTGAAGGCACACATCGCCGAGATCAAACGGAAGGTAGTCGACTTGCTTGCATTGCAGACCGAGCTGCAACGCATGCTCGGGAACTGCCCTGGAGGTCGCGTCGCCGACTGTCGGGTGCTGGAGGCACTGCAACCGGCGACATCAACTGAAGCGAAGCCAAGGCGCTGATGGTGCTGCCAAGCGTCGGGCAGTTGTGATACCCGTGGTAACCCGCCCTAATCCCCGGCCCCGCTCACGTCCGCTTCCGGCCAAAAGCAGACGCAGCGGAAAAGAGAAACGACTGCCCCATACAGCAGGCCAAAATGGCGCCGTGACAAATCGCGACTATGAACTTTACATCGAGACGCTCGGGTTGTGGCTAAACCCGAAATCGTCGGTCTTCGGCGCTCGCGTCCATCCCACCGAGCAGCCTTCCCTCGAACAATGCTGCGACACCGGCAACTACAGGCAATCAGCACCGACACTTTTAAAGATTCTTACTTCATGAGATAGGCCGGCCAGCTATCATTAGCGGTTCACCTATGAAATGGAAGCCAAGGTAAATACATGCTTCACAGTGACAACAACGCTCTCATCCTTGAGAAGCCTACTAGCTGGAAAATGGACTCATCTGTTCAACCGTTGGTCGCGACCACACTGCACCCATCCAATCAGCGGCCAACTGGGAAGTACAACAGCAGCGGTATGCTCCCAAACATGGGCATGTTATTTGATCATCTACTTAGCATGATCAGAAGCGCGCATGAGAACAGACAGTACCAGCCAAGCCCGTTTCCAGCACTTTGGGAGAGAACGTGTACGCGCCTAGAGAAACATAAAAACGCCACCACATATGAGAAGTGGAAGCTTACAAGCATTTTAAATAATGCCGATGAACTCAGGAAGATCGACGACGAGATCGCTGATGTGTGGGCTTACGTACAAAGGACGCGCAACAAAAAGAAGCATGGTGCGCATAGAAAGGTCGCAGCTGGAAGGCTCAAAGAACTCCGCCTCAAACGCCAGTCTTTCAAGCCTAAGGCTGAAGTAGAAATCGACGGCGCACTAGAGATATCCATCGCCTTCTGGATTGAAGCGCGAAATGCCTACAACGTCAAAGATGAGGAGCGGGCATTGCACTCGCTTCTCCAATGCAGCTTCTATCTGGGAACCACTCACTCTCCCGTTACCGAGTCCGAAGCTCAGCGCGGACGGCGACTTGCAACAACGAGAGACAAGCCAAGATTGGCCATCTTGCAAGCAGCTATTGAGGTGATCGAGACCTTTAAGGTTACCAGGATCATCCGTCACCAAGAAACGCTATGCGGAGAGATCTCACTGCTGATCGCAAATGACCCAAAGTATTCGAAAGCGGTAATCGACTTCGCTAAGTGGAACAACAAGGAACCGTCGACTCAAGAACAAGTTAGTGAACGCATGCAGGAAACGCTCTTCCAATGTGCCAAGGGGAGACGTTCAGGCACCTACGCCGAATTCAAGGAGCGGCTCAATCAACTCTTCAAAGTGGCAAGCAAGTTTGGCCTATCAAATCGGACGAAAAAAGTAAAGACGCCTACCGGTTGGTGAGTTTTTTGCCGATTTAATAGCACGGATCCTCTTTGGACCGCGGAGCACACCGCGGCCACCTAAGGAGATATCCATGTCGTACCGTTCCACCGCTAACCACGGCCGTATCAAAGCTTCCAGTTCGAAGGAAGCGCTCAACAGCGCGCCCAATGGTGACGCACTGGTCGTAGACCAGTCCGCCCTGCAGCGCCTGCAGGAGATTCTTCAGTCGCTCCAGGGCGCACCTGCCCTGGACCAGGCAATCCGTCTGCCCGAGGTCCTCTCGATCGTCGGCCTGTCCAAGAGCACCTGGTATGCCCGCCTCAATGCGCGCCTGCCGGCGTATGACGCCCGCGCTCCGAAGCCCTTCAAGCTCGGCACCTCCGACCGTTCGCCTACCGCGTGGTGGCGCTCGGAAGTGATGGCCTTCCGTCCTGCAAATAGTTGGTTCGCGAGACCAGTTTGCCGCTCTCATACACCACACGTTCTGAGACTGCCCCGTTCTGCTCCCAGTAGCCCTCCCACACGCCCGTCGGGACGCTTCCTTTGAAACTCCCCCTTGCCTTTGGCTTCCCGTCCGGGTAATAAACAACAGCCTCGCCCTCCAGCGCGCTGTTGATCGCAGCAGCTTCATAGGAGAGCTGCTTCGGGTTATCAGCGAAATAGATCTGGATACGTCCGTTCACCTGTCCATCCTTCATCCCAAGAACAACACCAGGATTTCCAGCCTTGGTGTGGAACACCGTCTCGCCATCAAGGCCGCCATCTGTGCGTCGACCTTCATATGCCACCACCTGTGATTGCGGGTAGCGGCAAATGTAGTGGCGTCCTACCAGGCCTTCCTCCACGTCCACGTCGCAGACGTAGTCCATGTTCCCTAGCAACGCCGTCATGCTCGTGGGCTGATTGGTATTGAGGTTCTGGAAGATCTTCCGCAGCGGCCCCAGCAGTGGTTCGATCTGGCTGTGAGGTACACCCGTCACCTGACCATCGAACGGCTCGTTGGCACCGGCTTCGTAGATCTTGCCGTTACTCAGGTCCGCGTTACGCCAGTCCAGCACTGGCTTGCTGCACCCAGCTAGAAGAAGCGCCGCCGTCACTGCGGCTACGTATTTGATGCCTTTCATGAGATTCCTTGTGAATGTGTTGTCTGCGCAGGCGGCACAGCAGAGCGAGAGCGGTCACGCTTTGTTATGGCCGGCACAGCAGTCGGTTTGCCAGGGATGGCCTGTCAGCGACTCCGACACTGGTTGGCTGCTATTCCGAGCTGGTCCACGAAGTCCGCCGGGGGATAGCCCTGCTCGTCGATCAGCAATAGGCCGTGTTCACCGTAGTGGTCCTGCAATTTGTCGATGGCGCATTTGCAGTTGGACTTGGATCCACCGGAGCTCATGCAGCTATCGATGAACTGCCCTCGAACCTTGTCCAGCTCACTACTACACGCGCACAGGCCGAGCGCTATGAGTGCAACGATGAGCATTTTTTTGGCTATTGACTCCATGCTTATCGCCTCCTCACAAACACGAGCAGGCAGAAGATCACTACTATCCAGATCAGCCCGCCGATCATCTTCCCTAGCGAAGGGAAAACCACCGCAGGCCAGATAAGACCCTGTCCTAGGTTGTAGAAGAAGCCCTTGTACGCGTAGCGGCCCCAGATATCGAAACAGATGGCCGCGATTAGCACGCTCACGCCATACAGGCCTATCAGGTACCTCATGTCATTCCTTTGTTGGTTGGAGTCAGTTGGTTTCTTGCAGGTACCGGCTGACAGCCACGAACAGGGTTCGCAGGTCATCAGGGTTGGGGATGCTCAGCGAGGCGTAGTGCTCGCCATGGATCCGGATGTGCGCACCGTGTGCGGTGATCTGGGTCAGACAGCTCAATAACCGAATCTCCACCCCTTCAAACTTGGCCTTGCTCCGGATCTGGGCCTCGGTGATCAGTGCCCCTTCCCTGGCGCCACCGAATACGGTGTCGTCGATGAGCGCGACCACGTCCTGCGCGCGGATACCGCCGCCGTAGCTATCCAGGGCGCCTAGGAGCTTCTTCCGCGGGATGTGAGGCGCCACGAACACCCGTTCGAAGGGCTCGTTAGTGAACTCCAATCCCTCCAGGGCCTGGCGCAGCGACCGCAGCGGCGGAGGCTGAGCGGGCCTAGCCTGCTGAGGACGGGGCTCGGGAGTTGGTTTCGGTGCAGGCCCCGCCTTGGTTGAGGCGGATGCCTGGGCGCGGTCAAACCTTTCTCGTTTCTCTGGATCCTTGAGGACGACGTAGGCCTTATTGACGGCCTGCATTCTCGCCGTGGCCCATGCGACCGGGGACTCATCTCCTGCGCTGTAACGGTCAGGGTGGTATTGGCTCCGGCGGCCCTTGTAGGCCAGTTCTATTTCCCAAAGTGGTGCCTCGGGGCGTACCCCGAGGACTTCGTAGTGATTTTCATCCGCCATCAGGCCCTCCCCTCAGGACGAGCCATCGATGTGCCTCCATTGGTTGTGCCGGCTATCTCCATGGCCATAGCTCTCCCACTTCTTCCTTCCTCAACATGACCGCTCGATTCCCCTACAACGCCAGTAGCGAACACAGAGCCGAGCTCAAGACTTGCAATGAACTTACGTGATACGTAGAGTCTACCCGGGGCGTAGATCATCCGTCATCCTGTTGGAATGACTACATCGGTCACCTCCTGCTAATGGCCGGCCCTACCCTCGAACCCCGAGGCGTGGTGGCTGCGCGCCTGCGCCAAGCCCGACTGCTTCGAGGGCTTAGCCAACGCGAAGTCGGAGTTCGAATGGGACTTGATAAGGACACTGCTTCGGCACGCATAAGCCGCTACGAGAGCGAGTCCATGGCCATAAGCTTGGAATCACTGTTTTCGTTGGCTGACGCTCTTCAGGTGCCAGCCGCATACTTGCTGGCGTCATCCGCCGCTATGGCAGACGCGATCCTTTTGATAGGAGATGAAAGCGAAGTACAGCAGGCTCGTCTCGCTCAGGCCTTGGCCGCTTTTGCTAGCCTTCCAGCAGCACGCCGGAAGGCACTACTCGAAGAGATCTTGGGTAAGCCGGGTATCTAGCCCTTCTTCGAGTTTCAGGGCCTTCACCAAGTAGCGGCCTGCCATTCGCCGTAGACGTTCCGCAGCCTCTCTACCCCGCGCTCTCATGCGCCAGTTTCCATCGGCAGCTGAGCGCTCTACCTCCCGGGCCTGTCGGTCTAGATCAGCCGCTTTGGCACGAGCTATTGCCGCCCTGGTCGATGACCAGGACGTCTCCGTTTCCTTCATGCTGTTCTCCTGAGTATCCGGGCCCTCAGATCTGCCCGAGCTGAGCCAGCGAAGTACCTTGGCTTGCCGACACCACAAGGTGGTCGACGACCCTCACCTCCACCATCGCCAGTACTTCCTTCAACCGCTTGGTGATGGCTCGATCCGCTGCTGACGGCTCGCAATGCCCGCTAGGGTGGTTGTGAGCCAGTAGCACCGCTGCTGCGTTCAGGGCCAAGGCACGTTGGACGACAATCCGCGGATGGATCTCAGCACCAGCTATGGAACCTGAGAACAGCCGTTCTACGGCGATCAGGCGGTTTCGGGTATCAAGAAACGCCACCTCGAAGTGCTCGCGGATCTCATGTCCTAGACGCAGGCGGAAGAACCTGCCGGCAACATCCGGATCTCCCAATAGAAGGCCACTGACCATTGCTCTGCTTTCAAGGATTTCCAATGCCTGTGAAAGGATGGAGCTGTCACGATCGCTCAAAGTTCCAGGCAGCTCTTCCAAGCGTTGCCTCTGCAGCGAGACGTTCATGCGGCTTCCCCTAACAGTTCCTTCCAAGCCTTCTGCTTTAGCAATGCCCCCTGGCCGAACCACGCCGCATCCAAGCGGTTCTCCGCACTCTGCGCCCGCCGATGGTGGTCCACGAACTCGGTAATGCTATTGAGGAGGCCAAACACCGTGCCCTTGCTGGTCTTCAAGCTAGCTCCTCTTCCCTGCCCGTCGTACAGCGCCCGCACCTTGGCTACAGCCTGCTCATTCACGACTGCCTTCCCATTCTGAGCAACTGGATACGTGAGCAAATTCCGTAGCACCCCATCGACCGAATCAGGGTTCACGGGTGTCTCACAGAGGATCCGCATCCGCTCCACGAAGCCATGCCAGCCCTCAACAGCAATACCCAACTGGCTTTTGACCCTGTCAGCATCGAAGGCACTGCGGTGCGGGACCTTGATGGCACCGGTTCGATCCCCAACAGCGACCTGCAGCGTGTTGTTGCAAACCACACGGACTGAGGTGAACTGGGCGGTGGTAGCCAGCGTTCCGTCACAGGCCGTAGCCAGAAGAAGATACCCATTGACCTGATCTTGGCCCTTCAGGGCCACACCTTGCCCAGTACGGGCCAATGCCCAGAACTTCCGCCCTCCACGAAGCACGCCTGCCGTTTCCAGCTCAAAGCCGCTGTACCGCGTCAGGTCGCGGTAGAACTCCAGGATCTCCCGGGGCTGTACTACTTGATAGCGCTTAGACACCACAGCCAAAGGTCGTTTGGTGTCAGAGCGATAAAGCACCTTCTGTCCGGGGAACGCCCGAACGGGATACTGATCTTCAGCCTCGGCGGCGAATCGTACTTCAGCCTCTTCCAAAGACCAATTCATGCCGGCGCGCTCGCGCCATACTTCAATGGACTGGCCTGGAGCCAACTGGCTTCCGACGCCATGCCATGGAACTTGGCCTGCATAGGCCATGGTTTCAACGTGATGCATCTCGGTCTCCTTTTATTGACGGCATAACGCACAAGGCCCGGACAACGCCGGGCCTTGTGGGTCTATCTGGATGGTTGGTTTAGTCGTAGGAATCCCGGCCGAACTGGTCGGGGCGGGTGAACGAACAACGGGCTACGGCCGACAAGATGGCCGCAGCCACGATGAAGACGCAGTAGAGGAACTCGGATTTATCCTTCATGCCTAGCACTCGAAGCGATACGCCGATGCGCGGCGCACACGCAAAGCAGGAGGATCCTGCTTCAACCTAGTACTAAGGGTCTGAAATGAGTTTCAATCAAAGACAGCATCTCGATGAGGCCCAACACTCAAGCTCGACACGCCGAACGGCAACTCCCGGCCAGAAGCCTAGATCCGCGATCCAATAACACTTGCGCAACCAAATGCGACCTTCGGACAGCAATCGTTAGTTAAAATTGCTTATCTCGCAATAAGGGATGTGATCGCCATCGTAAGAGTCGCGCTGCCATTGATCAGATTGCCAGCCTAGTGGAAATTAAAGAACCAAGACTATCTAGTCCTAGCCACACCCCCATTGACCCGCATGAAGGCGACTGAGAGACTCCAAAAGAAGATCAGAAGCTGAGGAATCAAGGGAATGACGTCGCAGACAATTTTAGAAATACAAGCAGCTTTGACAGCCGTTGAGCAAAACATTGATGCCATCGATCTCTCTAAATTTCGAGGGCAGAACTTTGGCGAAGAGCAGGAGTTCACCGCGAAGTCCCTGATCACAGGGGCGCGCGCTCTGGCTTCAGATATTCGAGGGCAAGTCGAAAAGCCCGAGCGATTTCTGAAGGTGACGATCCCAAGCGAAAGGCGCGCAATAGCGTCAAATTTGAACGTTTTAACGACTGCACTGATAGAAGAGCAGCTGCAGTCAATCGCTACCGTATTGCAAGAACTTAAAATAATTCTTCGCCCTTTCAACCTCCGCAGTTCATCGGAGACTAGACAGCAACTGGAAAGGGCGGTGGACGAGTTGCACAGGCAAGTTGCAGCTATAAAAGAAGAGCGCAAAACAATTTCAGACGATCAGCAGAAAATCTTGGAACTATCGTCGGAAATTTCCAAAAGGCTGAATGA
Organism: Stenotrophomonas sp. STEN029; assembly: GCF_056760015.1. Classification (NCBI taxonomy): domain Bacteria; kingdom Pseudomonadati; phylum Pseudomonadota; class Gammaproteobacteria; order Lysobacterales; family Lysobacteraceae; genus Stenotrophomonas; species Stenotrophomonas sp. STEN029. The sequence continues at coordinate 65,878 of NZ_JBRREC010000014.1, forward strand.
TTCTTCTGAGCGGTTGGGTGCCATCGATGAGGCACGCGCAGCAATGGCTGATTTGGTTACTGCTTCGCAAGCAAACGCAAATGAAATTGAGAGATTGAAGCAAACCGCAGCATCTGCCTCAATCGCAGCGGAGGAGTACAAGGGAAGCTCAGAAAATAGTCGCGACCTAATTGATGAATTCTTCAAGAAAATAGCCACCCGAGAATCTCAACTATTGGATCAAGAGGTTAAGACCGCGACATTCACAACGACAATGGAGCAACATCAGTTGTCTATGGATGCAATTGAGGCCGAAGCCAATAGAATTATCGAATCGGCAAGAACGGCACTATCGTACAAGACCGCGGAGGGCATCAGTGCCGCATTTATTGAGCGTTACAATGAGACAAAAGCTGACTCACTTAGAAGCAAGTGGATAATTGCTGCCGGCATCTTGGTTGCAGCTGCCATTGCATTGGGAGTGTGGATCACCTGGGATACTAGCGTAACCGTTGCAGTAGTCGCCGGAAGGGTGTCACTCATACCAATCCTAATCGCTGGCGCATGGTTCTGCGCGCACCAGTACGTGAAGCTATCTAATATATCCGAAGAATATGCCTATAAGAGTGTCCTTTCGAAATCAATTGTCGGCTTCTCCGAACAGATGTCGCGAGACAATGACGCAGAAAGTGATCACTCACATTACATTCGCACTGTACTGGCAGAGATTCATACTAATCCTCTAAGGCCGCAAGGAAAGTCCAGCCACGCACCCTCTGACAAGTTGAGTGACATTGAAGGGGCAGAGAAACTACTAAGATTTGTCACTGAAATGCAGAAAATTGCGAGGCAAACCTGAGTGAAATTGTAGATTGCATTTAGCGCCCAAGGTTTTCTCGTGCTGAATCGCCCAGGATTTCGTAGACACCTCGCAGCCATAAACTATGGCTTAGGCGGAGGTGGTTATGAGCACGAAACGTTATACGGATGAGTTCAAGATCGAGGCGGTTCG